>CALLFA010000089.1 GCA_937997635.1 uncultured Saprospiraceae bacterium
ACTTAGAAGAATTTGACAATGGTAATTATTTTATCTATACGAAACAAGGTCAAGTGCAGCAGTTCGTCGTTATGAAGAACTAATAAGATTATGAGATATGAGAGATTACTTTAATGTTAAAGTAATCTCTCATTCTTTCAAGAATAGTGGGTTTATATCGTTCCAATCAAAAATTTGGCCGTCACGCTCACTGGCATTTGCAAAGAGGACACCATCTGCATAGCCGGCAATGTGCACATCATCCCACACAGAATAACCGTGATTTTAACTTGCTTTACACAGTCACTAATAAAAAGTTTCAAAAAAGTTTGAAAGTTTATACTCCATCGATTATGTTGTATGGTATTGAATATCAATTTGTTACGATTTATCAATAAACTTTTGTTTAACTCTTGTTGAATTTTGGTTACCCAAAGTTTGCGGTTTGTTTAACTTTGGATTAACTTTGGTTCAACAAAAAGCCCCAGTGTTATGTCAACTACAGATTTCGATCAAAATTTCATCAACTTAGAATCATCTCTAAGGTCTTTCGCCTATAATTTGACTAAGAATGAAGAGGATGCACATGATTTATACCAAGAAACTGCACTAAGAGCTGTCTCCAACAGAGAAAAGTTTAACCCAGGTACCAACCTCAAAGCATGGTTGTTTACTATAATGAAAAACATATTCATCAATAACTATAGAAAGAAAGTCAAAAAGAATACACTTATTGATTCTACTGAGAATATGTATTTCTTAAACTCAGGTAGCGTCGTTATTTCGAATGATGCTGGTGGTAATATTTTAATGAAAGAATTGACCAAAATGATCGATTCTCTGGAAGAAAGTATTCGAGTACCATTCTTAAAGCATTTCGAAGGCTTTAAATATCAAGAAATTGCTGACGAATTGGAATTGCCACTTGGCACAGTAAAAAGCAGAATTTTCTTCGCAAGAAAGTCACTGAAAGAAAAAATCAAAGCACATTATGGCGATTACAATTTAGTAAGAACCAGATTGATTGCTTAGTAAGATAAATTGTTAGTATAGTAGAGAAAGGGAACGGAAGTCGTTCTGATTCCCTTTCTTTTTTCTCAAAGAAAACAAAAAGTGGTTGGCTGTGTTTATCGTCTAGAAAAACCCAATTACCTAGCAAGATAAATTGTTAGTATAGTAGAAAAGGGGCAGAATGCATATTCTGACCCTTTTTCATTTCAGCTATTTTAATAACATATTGCTTCGTTAGGACTCAGCCTAAATAAATCTTCCCCGCCTTTGACATCTGGATTGGAGATACGCAAGTAATGTATACCTAAACATTAGAAGAAAAATTTGGATTCAGCATCAGCTTAAAACTAAACACGGTTTGGCTACGTTCTATGTGTCCAATATGCCAAAACATTCATTCTCCAATCGACTGCTTAAGTGGCACGCCAAAAACCCAAGGCCACATCCCTGGAAGAAAACAAAGGATCCCTATCACATATGGATATCAGAGATCATTCTCCAACAAACAAAAGTAGAAGCTGGCACACCATACTATTTGAGATTTGTAAAATCGTTTCCCAATGTAACGGCTTTAGCAGCAGCTAGTCTGGATGAGGTCTATGCCCTGTGGAGTGGATTAGGCTATTATTCTAGAGCCAGGAATTTACACGAATCGGCCAAACGTATTGTGACAGAATTCGATGGTATATTTCCTACTACATATGAAGACATATTATCCTTGAAAGGAGTAGGCCCATATACAGCTGCAGCAATTTCCAGTTTCGCCTTCGATTTACCTACTGCAGTGTTGGATGGCAATGTCAAACGCGTGATAGCAAGACACCATGGTTTTGAGAAAGATGTCATGACCCAAGCCTCATCGAAAGAATTGACTCAAATTTTGGAACAGGATTATTTTGATCCAAAAAATCCTTCCTCGTTTAATCAAGCCATTATGGATTTTGGAGCGATTCTGTGCAAACCAAAACAACCCAATTGTATACAATGTCCTGTGTCTAAGGATTGCTTTGCTCTCAAGAAGAATAAGACAACAACTCTGCCAGTACGCAAAGCTTCGATCAAACGAAAAGACCGCTACTTTCACTACATCGTCTTAAGAACAGAGACTCATGCCTTGTTTAAGAAGAGAGAATCAAAGGACATATGGCAACACTTGTACGATTTTCCATTACTAGAAACCACGGAGAAAGGGACCTTACCCACGCCAACGATCACATCTTTTGTCAATGAAATGGCAGAAGTTTCCTTTAAAGAAGACGATTTGAGAATTACAGGGCCGAAAAGCCAACTTTTATCTCATCAACGAATCATCGCTCGGTTTTATAGCTTATATTTGACTGATCTCGACATGTTCAATATAGAAGGACTCCACTTGTTCGAGCTAAAAAATAGTAGCAACTTTGCAGTCCCGAAAATTATTGACTTGTATTTGAAGGATAAATCTTTATATTTATTTAGTTAAGAAAATCAACATGTATAACAAAGTTATTTTAATCGGAAATCTAGGAGCTGATCCTGAATTAAGAACATTAGACAGTGGGTCAAGAGTAGTAAAAATCTCTTTAGCTACCAATGAAAATTATCAAGATAAATCTGGCGAATGGCAGAAAAGAACAGAATGGCATAACGTGATCGCATGGAACAATCTTGCTGATCGTATGTCCAATTCCCTAAAAAAAGGAATGATGGTGTTTATCGAAGGCAAAGTGACCTATCGGAAGTGGCAAGACCAAGAAGGAAAAGACAGATATACAACAGACATTCTAGCAAATACGATGCGGATGTTAGAAAAACGAGATTCAAGTAACAGCGGTGGAGGCTTTCCGAGCGATACAGATGCACCAAATTATGTAAAGGAAGCTCCCGCATCTAACCCAACAACGCCTCAAGCAGCGCCACAGGTAGATGCACCAGAAGAAGATGACCTTCCGTTTTAATATGGACATCTATGGTTTAATTAAATTACCCACATTTGGAACCTGACCCCTTACCCAGTCTATATTTACTGGAATCAATATTTCTATTGAGCACTACTGGTCAAACACTATTGTTCTTATCGGCTTTATTGTTTTTGATCATTTGTTCAGCTATGATTTCTGGATCCGAGGTAGCCTACTTTTCTCTTAATCCTAATGACGTAGAAGAACTGAAAGAAGAAAGTGGTGTACAATCAAACCGCATTCTAAGACTGATAGACAAACCCAAGGAGTTACTGGCAACCATCTTGGTGTTTAATAATCTGATCAATATTTCAATTGTTGTCTTATCCTATTTTATTTTTTCTGTTTGGATACCAGATTCCACAGTCATGCATTGGGCTGAGTCTATCAACCAACATATTGGTGTATCAGTAGCTTCTTTAAAAGCGTTTTTAGAATTCCTATTGACCACTTTTGTAGCCAGTTTTATTCTTGTTCTCTTTGGTGAGGTTATCCCCAAAATTTATGCTAAAGTCAATAATAAGGGTTTTGCAAAAGTAATGTCATTACCACTGTATTATCTCATGTTGTCGGTATCTCCGATAAGCAAATCACTTGTGAAACTAACTGATGTTGTCGAGAGAAAAATAGAACCATTTCAAGGTGCAACAGATAAAACGGAAATAGATAGGGCAATCGATCTGGCAATGACAAATGAAGAAGAGACGAAAGAGAATGTTGATATTCTTAAAGGCGTTGTAAAGTTTGGAGAAGTCACCGTCAAACAAATCATGAAATCTCGTGTCGATGTCGTGGCATTACATATAGAAACAAGCTTTGATGACTTAATGAAGATCGTGAAAGAGTGTGGATATTCTAGAATACCTGTATATAATGAAGATTTTGATTCTATTGTGGGAATTCTCTATGTCAAAGATTTATTGTCTTTTCTTAAAGAAGGACCTCGCTTCAATTGGCAATCATTAATCAGAGAATCCGTTTTATATGTTCCGGAGTCAAAAAAGATAAATGAGTTACTCAAAGACATTCAACGGGAGCGTGTACATATGGCAATTGTAGTTGATGAATATGGTGGCAGTTCAGGAATCGTCACTCTTGAAGATGTGTTGGAAGAAGTGATAGGTGACATTCAGGATGAGTTTGATCAAGAAGAAGTGGACTATGTCAAGCTTGATGACAACACTTACATCTTTGAAGGGAAAACCCTAATCAATGATGTGTGTCGAATTATAGATGAACCTTTAGAAGTGTTTGAAGATATCAAAGGGGACGCAGATTCACTTGCAGGCATTATGTTGGAAATAGTAGGAGCGATTCCGAAGTCAGGGAAAATAATTCCATTTAAACAATTTACGTTTAATGTTCTAGAGGCAACAGAGCGTAGAATTGAGCGAATAAAAATCACAAGGGAATGATCGAAAAAGGATTATTGTTTGTTGTTATAATCAGCCTGGTGTCTTGTTTTCATCAAGATCCACCTAGCCCAAAACCTCGACAATTTCCGCGAGTAGATTTTCCGATAAAAGCATATCAAGATTTTGATGATGCCGATTGCGAATTTAGTTTCTCATTCCCAAACTACGCAACCATAGAAAAAAAGACTCCCTTTTTCGTTCGAAATCCAGATGAAGAGAATACCTGTTGGTTTGATGTTTTTTTTCCGCAATTTAATGGAAGATTGCATTGCAGCTACGTTGGTATAAAAGACAGAGAAAGTTTTGATGATCTGGTAAATGACGCTTTTGAGTTGGTAAGCAAACACCACATTAAAGCCAATTACAAGCGAGAAAGTTTAATTGAGGGTGAAGATAAGTATGGTTTATTGTTTGACATTGAAGGACCAGTAGCGAGTCCGTTATTGTTTTATTTAACAGACAGCACAGAACATTTTTTCATGGGTTCTCTGTATTTTAATAATAAAGTGAAACCAGATTCCATGCAGATTATTCATGACTTTGTGAGGGAGGATGTTGTGGAGATCATTGAGAGTTTTGAGTGGGAATGAATTAGATCAGAAGAATTTTATGCCTAGATAATAACTTTCTAAATAGCTAATTCTATTTTTAATTGTTCTAAATCATTACGTAAATCATTGAACATCCTTTGGGTGTATATTCTATAAATTTTACCTTCATTCTGAAGCCTAACTAATTTTTTAAGATCGCTTTTTCTATTTTTCCAAATAAGACCATCTGTAGCTAAAAGAAAAAAGGTATCATTTCTTTTTTCATTTACAATCCTAATGACATCGCCAATAATATCTGTTTGTTTACTTCCTGTTGCTCCATATGCTTTTGCTTCTATTAGAATTTGAGGATTAGATTTAGAAGGAATGGCAAAGTCAGTTTTTTCACTACTTGTTGGTAATCTGCCTAAAAATTGACATCTCGTATCGTAGGAGTTGAAACCAAATATTTCTTTAACAACCATCTCTAAGGAGTCCTCAAAGCCCCTACCTCGATTTTGACCTTTAATTGCACTTCCTCTTCCCGATTTCAACCTCTCAGAAATAATATCGGACCATGTATATTTTTTTGATGTCAATTCTTTAATTGAGTGTTCTAATCCCATATTAGTTAAGCAATTAATAAAATTTGCTGGATCACTTTTATACTTTTTAATTCCACTTCCCCCTAAAGAATCAGATAACTCTAAATTGAATTGATCCTTAGATAAAGCTAATATTGATCTTATAAGTGTTTTCCCTGGTTTGAAATCTGCTTCAAGTATAGATGCAACAATTTCTTCATATTCTAAATTTTTATCAATATGAGAATAAAGCAATTCAACTTTTCTGAAATGTTCATCTTTCCACTCTGCAGAAACTTTTGACAATTTATCTAATAGATCTGGTAAATTTTGAGTTATTCTTTTCATTCTCCTATAAGTAGAAACTCCTCAGCGTTATTTATTTTGGCCTTTGTATGATTACCAAAATTGTACCTATATTCCTTACTATGAATGGTTACTTTGTCTTTATACTTTAACATTAAAGATTCTAAAATCTCTATTGAAGGAATAGAATTTGAAGAGTATGAAAGAGCTATTTTAGACTTAGAAAAATGGCTAAATAATTTGTCAAAAGTTTGAACTGCAGTTTTCTTATACGAAAATGGAGTAAAGGGTTTAGCAATTTTCTTTACTTTACTTGATTCCATAATGTCCTGTCCTTTCCAATAGCATGAAACACCTTCGAGGAAGTGATATCGTTTCATATAGCAATTATCATTTTCCTTTGGTATGTAAGGAGGATCCAAATAAACCAAATCGTAATATTGTTTATGGTTAAATACATCTTTTCTAATTGATTCGCATTTACCCGCTGCTTTAAATATTGCATTATTGACTTCATGACATTGCTCTATAAAATGTTCTTTTATGGATATTGTTAAATCACGGCGGCCGTCATTGTATTTTGTAGGATCTGATACAGTAAAGGTTCCTCTTGGTTGTCTTTTAGCACAGGCTCTAATTAGAGCTGTAATTGCGATACTTTTTTCAAATCTATTTGTTATGTAATTAAGATTTCCCCAAAAGGAATCTATGAATTTAAGGTCATCATAAGTATAAAAAATATCCTTATAAGTCAGATAAGCAAAGTTCAACTCACCATTGTTTGTGATTAACTTATTAATACTTTTGTTGCTAATTATTACATTGTCATTTTCAACAAGAGCACATGTTATAACATTTGGGAAGTTTAAAAAATCTGAAGAAGTAACATCTTTTCCTAATGTTTTTAAGTAATATGAAACTGTGCCAGAACCACTAAAAGGGTCCAATACTGATTGATAATCAACACTTTCAAGTGTCTTATTTATCCAAGGAATTAATTTATACTTATTCCCCATAAACCTCATCCGAGGGTACTTTGAGAATTGGGCAGGTACTATAGTTTGATCTTTAAACAAAAGCATTACGCAAGATAATTTATTTAGTCATAACATTTATTTCTTTAATATATTTTGTTAATACTATGAGTTAAATCAATAAGACTATCCTTTGAGTTTACTCCTCATCACCTTTGCCCTCTTATCCTCCCCATCATGAGACCAACCTGGAGCTAAGAATATATACTTCAATTTATCTTTCCAATGGTTCGCTCTTTTCACATCACGTACAATCGATATATACTCATGCGTTGCCACATAAGCAGGATTGTAAGAATCAATATTATTCGTTAACCCATATACAGGTGGCTCACTTTCTAATTCTTGCGAGAATGTATCAAAGAATCTATCCCAAAGAATCAACACACCACCATGATTGCAATCTAAGTATCTAATATTAGACGCATGATGTACGCGATGATGTGATGGCGTATTAAAAACAAACTCAAACCAATTCGGCATTCGATTCACCAATTCGGTATGTACCCAAAATTGATAAATCAGATTCACAGACAACACAGTAAACATCATCAATGGATCAAAACCCAATAATGGTATCCACAACCAAAATATATATTTGTGTACTCGTTCGCCTACACCTTGTCGTAAGGCTGTTGCATAATTTAATTTGACAGAAGAATGGTGTGGTACATGACCAGCCCAGAAAAAGCGCACTTCGTGATTAGAGCGATGAAACCAATAATAAGAAAAGTCATCCAGAAAAAACAGGATGACCCAGGCCCACCATTGCCGACCAACCACATCCTGCAAAGGACTCCATTGATGCAAATAAAAGAAAACAATAAAGGCTAACAGCTTAGGCATGAATTCTACAATACCTGTAAGAATCAACATGCTTAAAGAGACCCAAGTGTCTTTGCGTTTATACAAGTCAAGTTGACGCCATTCGTCAATACGCCATTCTACTACAATGGCTAAAATGAAAATAGGCAGAGCGATGATCTGTAACTGATCATCTTTCAACATGTCTAAGAAATATTGCCAATCCATAAGTTCAAGCTTATCGCTTAAATTTACTGACTATTGCCTTACCAGGAAATACATTTTCTATAATTGTTTCATGCTCGACAACTTGCACCCCATTAATCAATACATGTTTGACACCAACAGAGTATTGCAGCCCCTTAAAGTCAGCTTTATCGACTATTGTCTTAGGGTCAAAAATAGTGATGTCAGCATCTGCACCAATCTGTAGTCGTCCTTTCCGACTCATCATCGGTGATACTTTTTCAAGGCGAGTCGCAGGCATAATGGTCATTTTTTTTATTGCATCCATTAATGTCAATGCTTTTTCTTCTCTTACATACTTGCCTAGAACTCGACTAAACGTTCCTGCTGTTCTTGGGTGAGCCTTAGGCGCATAAGGCATGCCATCTGAACCAATCATAGCAACTGGATGACTGACACCTTTTATGATCCATTCGGGTTTCATCATATGGATAATGACAATGCCCCCTTCTTTACGATAGCGATCAAATGTTTCTTTGGTCAATCGTTCACCTGTCGACTCCCATTGCAAATCTTCATAGGAAATAGACAACATCTCTTGCCAGCCTTCATCAAAAATACTGGATTCCAAAGAGGTGCTGGCTGCGGTATAGGGATAGACTTCGGTCGTGATATCTAATCCATTCGCCTGAGCCGACTGTACCATGTCAAGCGTCAATGCTATTTCTCCAAGCGACAAACTGTTGGCATGAACGATATGCAATGAAGCACCTGATGCCGTAGCGTTTGCAATCGCTTCTTGAATGCCCTGCATCCCAAAGCCTCGCGTGTGCGAAAAGATGGGTACTTTGTAAGCAGCAGCTATTTTGTAGATGTGAAAGATTTCACCAGCTGTAGAACCAGGATAGTAGCCAACAGGTACACCAATACCTAAGGCACCTGCTTCTAATTCTTGATTTACAATTGACTCGACTTTACCGTAGGCAGATTCATCCAATGATTGATAGGCTGATCGTCCTAAATTGATTTGCAGTTTTGCTAACCGAGGGCTAGAATAACCTTCTTCACTAATTGCTTTTTGTGCTTCATCAAAAAAAGCGCTGTATTGCTCCATCGCCATACTCCTCACTGCCATATGAGGAATGGTAGCACCAAAGTTGACAATGCTGTTGCCAGATTTTTCTTTTATCCAGGCGGACAAGAAGGGAATGCCACTCTCCAGTTCTAGAGCAGTCGTCACACCATCGCGAACCTGATATCGATGAGCATCATTGGTCATGCCATGGACATGAAGATCGATAAAGCCAGGAGAGACGACAAGACCTGTGGCGTCAATTGTCCGTTTGCCTGTAATCGGCTCACTTGTAATTTCGGCTATTTGTTCGCCAGAAATGCCAACGTTTCGAATGGCAGAAAAATTAGTTTCCGGATCAATGACCGTGCCACCAAAGACGACAATGTCATAAGTCTGTGCATATACAGTTGTAATTAGAAAGCAGATGCAGATGATGAGTTGCAGTTTTTTCATGATATCAGTTCTAAAATTAAGATACTTAAAGTTAAGCTTCGTTTTCATGATCCCTAGAATTATTTGTGTGTAGAACCTCAGCGGCATAGCCATGGGCTTTGAACCCAATGTTAACCTGTAGGAAATCCACAATCATCCATAACACTCCCTTTTACTTAAAACCGTACTTTTGGCTTCTGATTCTGCAGGCCCTGCCTTCAAACAGCATCAGACACAGATTATGGTTAGAGTTCGATTCGCTCCTTCGCCCACAGGTCCCCTTCATATTGGCGGTGTCCGTACGGCATTGTATGATTACTTACTAGCAAAAAAACACGGCGGGTCATTCATCCTGCGCATAGAGGATACAGATCAAAAACGATTTGTGCCAGGTGCCGAAGAATACATCATAGAGTCACTAAAGTGGATGGGCATGACACCTGATGAAGGTCCAGGCATTGGTGGTGATTATGGTCCCTATCGACAATCAGAACGAAAAGAGTTATATGCCAAATTTGTACAACAATTGTTGGATTCCAATCATGCCTATTATGCTTTTGACACTTCAGAAGAATTGGATGCGATGCGTGCTCGTAAGGAACAGGAAGGATCAATAAGTCAAAAATACGATGCGACTGTTCGCCTTGAGATGAAAAATAGTTTGTCTTTATCGGATGAAGAGACACAGCAGTATCTTGACAAAGGAGAAAACATTACTGTCAGACTTAAAGTCGATCCGGGAGAAGTGGTTTCCTTCAAAGACATCGTCAGAGGCCATGTCGAATTCAAAACAGACGAACTTGACGACAAGGTGTTGATGAAAGCTGATGGATTGCCAACCTATCATATGGCAAACATCGTGGATGACAAACACATGGAAATATCGCATGTCATCCGCGGAGAGGAATGGCTGTCAAGTACGGCACATCACATTTTGTTGTATCGTGCTTTAGGATGGGAAGACGCTATTCCACAGTTTGCACATTTGCCATTATTACTCAAACCAGTAGGCAAAGGGAAATTAGGAAAGCGAGATGGAGCCAAATTTGGATTCCCTGTTTTTCCATTGAATTGGGAAGCGGCAGACGAACCTTATCAAGGCTTTAAAGAGTTTGGTATTTTACCAGAAGCCGCAAAAAATTTTCTTGCATTTTTAGGTTGGAATCCTGGCACTGATCAAGAGATTTTTTCAGAAGAAGAATTGATACAAGCATTCTCTTTAGACAGAGTTAATAATTCTGGAGCCCGTTTTGATGTAGAAAAAGGTAAGTGGTATAATCAACAGTACATTATTGCAAAAGAGAATAGTGAATTAGCAGAAATCATTAAACCAATGCTTACAGAAAAAGGCATGAGTGTTACTGATGAATATCTGATAGAATTTTGTGGTCTAATGAAAGAGAGAGTTGAATTGATTCCCGATTTTTATGAGAATGGTAAATTCTTTTTTGAGCAGCCTACTGAATATGATGAAAAGACCTTGCGAAAAAAATACAAAGAAGAAAATAACCAACATTTTCATGCAATCAAAGACGTCATGGTACAGATTGAAAATTGGGAAGCAGCCACAATAGAAGAAAAAATCAAAGGATACATCAAGGATAACGAATTAGGCTTTGGTGCGATTTTGCCAATATTAAGAGTGACAATCACAGGTACAATGAAAGGCCCAGATATTTTTAAAACAATTTGCTTACTCGGAAAAGAAGAGAGTGTGCAGCGAATGGAAAAAGGTCTTACATTTACACAAACATTGAAATCCGATGCCTAAAAAAATGAAGCAAGAAGGAGATCCTGAAGTCCATGAAGACTTGAAGGGCTTCGACATCAAAATCAGTACATTTGGTGAAATCAAAAGCAACATCAACGTTGACAAACTCAATGATTTTTTGAATGATAATGTCGATGATAAAAAATTGCGCAGCGACGAAGAAGAATAGAGCTTTATACCCCATTTAGCTTAAAGTTAAAATACTTGTTATCCTAAATATTCTTTGTACTTTTAAGTAAAGATCCTCTTCCACCTTTGGTCACTAAAACATGTACCGGTGAAAAATTATCTACTAGGGTTTTTAACTTTTGCATTTTTATGCATTGGTGTGAAAAAAATTAATGCGCAAAACTTCAAAAACGCACTCCCAAAAGCACAAGTCGAACAACAACTACAAACACATTTAGAAAACAGGGAAAGCATCATTCAGTGGAAAAATATAGATGATGATTTGTTGTGGAATACCCTCGCTAATGAAGGCGACTTGGTAAGCATTGGCTATAAACCACTATCCGAATCCAACTTAAAAGAGAACATGCATTTGATAAATGTTGCTAGCGAGGAATGGACAAGCGCAAGAGAAAAAATCATCAACGTTATAGTAGAAGAAACACAGAAAAAATATGGTCAGAGTTACACGCGTGAAGTGTTGATGCAACAGCACAAGCTTACTGCAGCACCAAATTTCAAAATTAGAGTCTTCGATAAAGACATCATCAGACAGGTACGTCAAATGCCAGAAGTACGTTACTTCGAACCAGCAACTACACCAGAATTAAATTTCACTGAAGCAGCAATACAAAAGAGTGACTCCGGGTGTTCTGACCACTCCAATTCACTTAATTCAGCTGATTATACTGCAATAAGTCCAGCATCTAGGCGCTCCTGGCATCATGACGAGCACAATATTCCATGTGCATGGAACAACAGTAATCAAGGCAATGGTATCTGGGTGGCCGTCATGGATACTGGATTGTCTTCAACTCAAGAAAAATTTAATAGCGATTTTACTGAAGGAGATTCTGGAGGTAGAGTTGTTGAAACATATAACTCATATCAAACAGGAGGAACCGTGCAAACAAGCAATTGGCAGGATCAATGCGGACACGGTACAGCTATGGCAGGTTTGGCCACCGCTCCTCGTGGATATGACAATATACCCGCAGGAATTGCATACAGAGCCAACTTAGTCTCTTATCGTGTTACACAGGATGTTCTCCTCAATACTGGAGACGAGCAAGACGGTGTCGCAGCTGCATTGTATCATGCTGCAGACGATCCCAGAATTAATGTGATCAGTATGTCCATTGGTCATGTCTTCTCCATTGGACAAGTGGAAGACGCCATTATTTATGCAACCAATAAAGGTAAATTGATATTTGCAGCAGCAGGAACATCGACCTCAATTACTAATTTTTATCCTGTTATTTTTCCTGCTTGGATGCCAGAGACTGTCGCAGTAACAGGCATTACAGATGGTTCAAACAGAGAGAGATGTGCCAGTTGTCACGACGGACCAGAAGTCGATTTCGTTGTCGAAATGCAGCGTGCTTCAAACGACGGTCGTACAGCAGTGACAACAGGCGTACCAAGCCTCTCCAGTGGATATGTTGGCGGATCATCAGCAGCTACTGCTTCTATGGCGGGTATGGCAGCAGTCTTATGGAGTACCGATACTAATATGACCAGAGATCAAGTGCTGACAAGATTGATCCAGTCTGCGGATAACTATCCTTCTAGGTCAAATGACTTTGGATGGGGAGCTGTAGATATGTGTGCAGCTGTATCGGCAGCACCATTCATTCCTTGTGCAGTTGGAACCACCAATGAGGTAACAATGGAAATCACGAATATTGTTTTTCCTTCAACGTTTGATGCTGCTACCAACAATGCAGAGTGGGTTATTTCATTCGATGGTAATCCATATTTCTTTGAAAATGTGGATGTCAATGGTGATTCTGGAGATCCAGCAAATTTTATAAATATCGGTGAGTGTGGGTCAATCCCATTATTGGTAGATCTAGGAATGACCAGTTGTACGCAGAATAGTTTACCGATTACAATCGACATTCACGAAGATGATGGCGCTACAAATGATTGCAATTGTGATTGTGGTTTTTTTGGCTCTGACGATGACTTAGGTTCATTTAATTCAACGATAAGCTTTGGAGCAACTAGCTTTACAATTGGAACATCAGAAGGCAACTTTGTATTTAGCTATGCATTGACTTGTACCTCTTCAATGATTCCTCCTGCTGCAGGTATCACCGTTCCACAAGACACTTGCTTGAATGCTGCGATTGATGTAGAATTTTTTGCAACTGGAGGTAATGGCCCTTATACAGCATCATATTCTGTCAATGGGGGTTCGACACAAACATTGTCGTTATCGCCAAATACTGGCAGTATAGTTCACCCAACAACGAGTGCAGGCACAACAACCTACACATTATTGAGTATTACAGATTCTAATGGATGTAGTCAGACACTATCTCAAAGCGAAAGCATTACCATACATCCTTTCCCGACAATAGCAGCTACATCCATTGACCCAAGCAGCTGCCTAGGTAATGATGGAAGCATAGCTTTGACATTGACCAATGTGGCAGATGGAATTTATGACATTTCGCATAGTGGAGGTGTATTTACTGGAATAGTAGTTACATCGGGAACTGCTACGATTAATGGCCTATCTGCTGGCGCTTATAATGATTTATCCATTATCTCCAATACCTGTGAATCAGCAGAATTTCCTGATGTTATGCTCGTTGACCCAACACCTACCGCGATAGCATTGACAAGCGACTCGCCAAGCTGTATTGGTGACAACACAACAATCACAGCAAGTCCCGCTGGAATGGCGAATTACAATTTCTTTATTGATGGCAATGCAAATGGAATCATGGATTCTGGTGAGGGTGTTCAATCAGGACCTGCAAATACATACAGCAGTACAACGTTCGCTG
>CALLFA010000090.1 GCA_937997635.1 uncultured Saprospiraceae bacterium
CACTTAATTTCTCCATCTTTCATATGTTCCCAGCCAAGTTCAATTTTGGACCCATTTTTTTCAAACACTATATAATCAATGTCAATTGAAGCATCATGTCCAATATATTTCTCTTTGACCTTCCATTCATTTTGATATAGATAGTGGACTATACTTCGCCATTCTCTGGTCTCTATTTTTATTGCTGTCTTCATTCTAATTGGCTATAACTTGTCTATCACCCCCTAAAGCTACCAAATCCTCACGTTTTTTCATCACCAAATTCCAAATCCAACGTATCTAAAGGACTCTCCACCTGCGTCGTGCTCCCTCTACTGATGTGCGTATAGATCTCCGTCGTCTTCGAACTACTATGTCATAGTAATTGTTGAATCAATCGTTGCTGTGTACCACTTTCCATCAGATGTGTCGCAAAACTGTGCCGCAGATTGTGAAGCTTATGTCGCTTGTCCAAACCAGTCTTTTTTATCGCTGCTTTAAACACATTGCGTAGACTAGATGGGCTTTACGAGGCCTTGCAACGCAGATATTGATAAAATGGGCAGTAGTAAATGGGTCACACTCAAGTGCGCTGGGTATAGGGTATAAGCAATATTTTTGCTGTACATTGCTAAACAATCTTCTTAAAATAAAGTGAATAAGAATTTATTAAAATCTCCAATTCTCTATTTAGTATTCTTTCTCTTTAACAACGATCATGTCTGTGGCCAGATAGAAAATTTCATTATAGATTACCTTCATCAAAGTGACGTATCAAAAATGCATTTTGATGACAATGGGTATATGTGGTTTCATAACAATAAAGATTTTTATAGATACAATGGTCACCAGATAGACGAAGTCGGACTAAAGAATTTACTAGGACAAAAAAAGTATGACGACTACTTTTTGTCTGGTGAGATCATCATGGTCGAGGATAGTATTCTTTTTTTGAATGATAATAAAGTCCGTCTTATTGATCCAGCGACCAAAGTCATAAGGAATGTCTGGCAGTTGCCTGATAATAACTATTTCAGATATTTATATCAAGATGAAAAAGGAAATATTTGGTTGTTTGCATCAACTTGGGATAATAGTGAAGAACCAGTCTATCGCTCTACTGATGGCAAAAACTTTGATAAAGTATTTGATCTGAATGACCATATAGGCTCGCAAGGTGTGTTTTGGACATATTACGAGCTTGATGATAAGGATGGGCATTTATATTTTCTCTGGCGAAATGGTGACATGCTCATCCTTGATTATGAAGGGAATGAAGTTGAGCTAAAAGTAGAAGATGATGGGACATATTTAGATAAAAAATCATGTTCTCAGTTTAGACTGGATAATAAAAAAAACCTTTGGCGGATATACAATTCTGATTTTGGCATATATGATCAGGAGACAAAATCATTTATTCCGCATGAACTTACGGGTACTACAGAATTTGTCACAGATTGTAAATTAGTAGAAGAAGAGCAAAATAAAAGGGAGGGGCTTGCGGAAGTAGGTTCTATGCTCAACTTAAAGTATATCTACTCAGATAACGCTGGTCGCATATGGTTGGCCTGCGCAGCTTCTTATTTGGTATGTTATGATCCGACGATTGGTGGATTCATAAACTTCAGACAGCCTATCGTAGATGCATTAGGTAGCGGGGATAGTGATATTGAAAGATTATTGGAAGATGATGCTAATAATTTATGGGGCTTTAAGAAAGGAGGAATGTTTAAAATACGAGAATCAGAAAGCTATTTTGACTCCTATCTTGTCGATACTAAAGAAAGTAGCCATGCCATACATTCAAACAAATCCAATGATGACTACAATAAAGTTGTCAATTTTTATAACGACTATGCCATTAGAAATTCTGTGATACATTCCATTGATGAAGATGATCAGGGAAGACTTATTTTGCAAGAAGGTGTATTCACATTTGGCCTGGATCCAGAATTGGGTCATGTAGAATTGTTACCAGTATTTGCTCCATATGAATCTGTACACATCAGCTTTAACAAAGATTTGAAAATATTTGGTGTCTGGAATTCATATTACAAATTTGATGAAAATCTCAATGCGGTAAAAATGAAAACGCCCATGCTCAAGCTAGAAAATACATTTGTGCAGCGCAATGGTGATGTTTGGGTGACGGGCCTACTTAGCAAGAAGAGTTATTTATTTACAAAATTGGACAAGAGTTTAGAGTTTGATGGTAACTATTCAGACCCTACTGGAAACATTAATTTTGCTCTTAATAAAGTCTTCTCCATAGACGAAGATGAGGCAAATAATTTATGGTTGGGTACTTTAGAAGGCTTGATTTATTATGATCTGAGTGCCAATACATTTAATTCTTACGGAGATAGTCTTCATCATGAATCAGGCCCTTTGAACATATCTGCTGTTGCTACTTATGTCGAATATGTTGATGATGGAAGATTGTGGTTTGCTACCGTTGATGAAATAGGCTTGCTTGATTCCTCAACAAGAAAACTCATTCACTATCTACCTTTAGACATAGATGCTATAGGACAAAATCCCAAACTGGTCACTTATGGTGATAGCGTGGTTTGGGTAGGGCATAATCAAGGATTGACCTATTATAACTTTGACTCTAATGAAAGTGTGTCAGTTTCAGAAGACGAGGGCATAGTTACTGATGGTGCAATCAATGTGATGAAGCGACATTCTAGTGGACGCATAGCAGTAGGGACCAACAATGGATTGTATCTGTTCCATCCTGATAGCTTGCTAAATACGTATTCCAATCAAAGAGCGTATCAACTAAAAATACCAATGGGATTCAATTCTTATTCAATCATTGAAGGCGATTCGGATGATTTACAACACTATCCTTTTATTCAAGATGCTAATGAGCGTATTGAATTAGCATACAACGATAAAATGCTGGAAATACAATACAGCATAATTAATTTTGATTATCCTGATAGGCACCTCTTTTCATATATGCTTGAAGGCTATGATGCAGATTGGTCTTTACCAAGTAAGGAAAATACTGCAAAGTATACGAGTTTGCCTGTAGGAGATTATACATTTAAAGCAAAAGCAACGACCGGTAGCGGAGTTTGGAGTGAAAATACAATTTCAATACCTGTCCGTATACATCAAGCATGGTTTTACTCATGGTGGTTTGCGTTGATTGTCATTGGAACATTTGCCTTTGTTAGTTATATTTTGACAAGGTATTATTACAAAGAGAAGTTGGCAAAGCGATTGGCCATAGAAAAACTAAGAACGAAAATTTCTAATGATCTCCATGACGACGTAGGCTCCACTTTATCAGGTCTTGCCATCCAGAGTGAATTGATGTCAATGACAATGCCAGAACAGGATAAACAAGAGTTGTTGGAAATCAGTGCCACAAGTAGGTCTGTAATGGAAAGGATGAGAGACATCGTGTGGGCATTAAATTCTGATCGCGATAAATTTGAAAACCTCGTAGACAGAATGCGCACTTTCGCAGAAACTCAATTCAAGAATACAACATTGGATTATACCATAGATCTTCAGAACATCAAGGGTCAAGCAGAAATAAATCCTGATGTGAGACAAAATCTATATTATATTTTCAAAGAAGCCGTAACCAACACCATCAAACATTCAAATGGCAATCTGGTCAACATCAAACTTTATAAAGAAAAAGCACGTACAGTTCTGAGTATAAAAGACAATGGCACCGTCTTCGACAAATCTGCTAAAGAAGGAATTGGTTTATCAAGTATGCAGTCAAGAGCCAAAGAGATAAATGGTGCGGTTATATTCGACACCAGTTCTGGATTTGAAGTCAGGGTAGAGATAAATGGTGAATAGTTACATCAGGTAAAAAGGGATCGCCAATACATACGATAAATAGCATAAAAAAAGAGAAGCCATTACAAAATAGCCTCTCTCTTATTTTTTATACACTCATCTGAGTGCGCATTTGAACATTATTAAGCTCTTAATCTCTTTGCAATTTACCCAACAAACGCAAGAACTCTACATACAACCACACTAAGGTGAACAATAAGCCCATTGCAAAATACCACTCCATAAATTTTGGAGATTGTCTCTGCTCGCCTTTTTCAAAGTTGTCAAAATCCAGTAATAAGTTCAATGCTGCTACGCCTATAATAACTACTGTGATACCGATACCTATTGGTCCACTTTCGTGGATAAATGGCACTTGAAAACCAACAAAACTACCGATCCAGCTAATTAAATAAACGATCATGATTGCACCTACTGCCATGGAAACACCCATTCTAAATTTCTGCGTCACTTTGATCAAACCAGTTTGATACACAATCAGCATCGCAAGTAAAGTAGCCATGGTCAAACTAACTGCTTGAAACACGATGCCTCCGTATGCTGCTGCGTATGATGCTGATACTGCGCCTACAAATAACCCTTTCAATACTGCATAAATAGGAGCTGTTGTAGGAGCCAAATGAGGCTTAAAACTTGTTAAAAAATATACTGCCGCACCTCCTAGTGCTCCTATAGGCATAAAAATAGACAATGGGTTTTGGTAACTGTACAATGTTGTACAGAGTAATATGCTTACGAGAATCAAGGTTTTGGTCGCTGCACCACTCACTGTCATCAGCTGAGAATCACTCTTGGTAATGGCACCTGACACCTTATTGATGTTGGCGTCACTCAGCATTGGATTCTTAGACTTAGTCAAATTATTCAAATTCATATCAAGTGTTTCTATTTTGACCTAAAACTAGCAGAAAAGGGACCACTTCCAAATCTATTTAACACATTTATAATGTTATATTAGTAAAACATATCTACTTATGATAGCCAAACTGCATCCATTATTTGTACATCTCCCAATCGGGTTTATACTAATCAGCATATTGATTGATTGGTATAGGAAAAAAAATATGTCCATTCAAAGCGATAAACTATCGACGTTTATGTGGGGCTTGAGTGCGCTTGGTTCGCTATTCGCTATGGGAACTGGTGTGGCTGCACTCCGTTCTGGATATTACGAAGGTGCCAATATGTTTATTCATTTGATATGCGGATACGGGATAGCTGCCTTGTGTACCTTCCTTTGGTTTGTCAAATGGAAAAACAAATCATTCTTCAAACATCAAAATGGGATACTAAAAATCTTGCTCGGTGCTGGCCTGGTCGTTGGAGGACATTTTGGAGGGAGTTTGACTCATGGGGAAGAACACTTGCCTATGCCATTCGAACCTAAGTCTGATCTGACGAAAATTGACCTTTCTGCTCACGACAGCATTAATGTGTATCAGGATATCATCAGCGTTATTTTTACTCAAAAATGCAATCGATGTCATGAAGAAGGAGATGCTCGTGGCAGACTCAATATGACCACAGAAGAAGGATTACTCAGCGATAAATATGGTGATCCAGCGATTGCACCAAGTGACCTTGGCAATAGTGAGATTTACAAACGCATCAGTCTTTCCACGTGGCACGATAAGTATATGCCTCCTAGTGGCCCACCTATCACTTACAAAGAAAAAAAGATGGTCGAATGGTGGATTTTGCAAGGGGCACCTTTTAGAGGCAACTTAAGAGATCTAGAAATTAGTAAGGATATGAAAGCGTTCTTAGCTGATGAATATGGTGTCGACCTCACCAAAAAGTCATTCTATGAAAAAGTGAATATTGATCCTTTAGAACCAGAATTATTTAATGCGATAAAAGAACAGAAATTTAACATCACGCCGCTTGCTGCAAATAATAACTTTCTGGACATATCCAATCATGGCCAATCCAAAAACATCACTAGTGAACGCTTGGATGCATTGGCTGCAGCAAAAGAACATTTGACATGGTTAAATCTCAGCGATACAGATCTTGATGACGACGGACTACGCCAAATTGGGGAATTCATCAATTTGACAAAACTCAATATCAACAATACTAATGTTACAGATACTGGATTAAAGGCAATTGAAGGCCTAAATAAATTATCGGTGTTAAATCTCTTCGGCACAAAAATCACAGATGCTGGTCTCGAAAGTTTGGCTGGATTAAAGAGTTTAGAATCCATTTATTTGTGGCAAACAGAAACCACATCTGAAGGTGTAGAAAAATTGAGAGCAGCTTTACCTAATTGCGACATTAATACTGGCATTTAAATCAACACCGTGATAAATAGAAGAAATTTTATCAAGAAAACATCCTTAGCTACAGGGGCATTGATGAGTCAGACAAATCTGTTGGTACAACATAAACCGTTTGTGTCATCATCAAACAACGATCTCGCGCTTAAGATTTACGCAACCAATTGGGGCTGGAAAGGGACGATAACAAAGTTTTGTAAAGCTAGTAAAGATGAGGGCTACGATGGTGTGGAAATTTGGGTGCCAAAAGAGCAATCACAGCGAGATGAATTTTTTGACGCTGTTGCGAAATACAATCTTTCCTATGGATTCTTGGCTGGTAACCATGGTAAGACATTTGAAGAAAACTTGGATGTCTTTCAACAACAGTTAGACACTGCTTGTGCCTTAAAACCAGATTTTGTCAATTGTCATTCTGGCAAAGATTTTTTTACGCCAGAGCAAAGTCAACAATTCTTTGATTACAGTTTGCAAAAGAAAACACCATTTCCCATTTATCATGAGACACATCGTGGTCGAATTCTTTTTCATCCTCAGATCACTAAAAAATGCTTAGAGGATAATAAAGATTTAAACATAACCTTAGATATTTCTCATTGGTGCTGTGTGTCAGAATCATTATTAGTTGATCAGCAAGATGCCGTAGATTTAGCACTTTCCAGAACAGGCCATGTGCATTCAAGAATTGGCTTTCAAGAAGGACCGCAAGTGCCAGATCATCGAGTGCCAGAATTTGAACAAGCGGTTACAGCTCATTTTGATTGGTGGGACGTCATTGTGAATCAGAAAAAAAAGTCGAATACACCATTGACCATGACGACAGAATTTGGTCCACCTCATTACATGTGGACACTGCCATATTCCAAACAAGCAGTGGCAGACCAGTGGGAAATTAATGTGCATATGATGCGTCTGTGGCGGGAGAGGTATGGTTGAGTTATATATCAGCTGGTACGCCAAGGAAATAAATAGAAAGGATAAAATAACTTGGCAAAATAAAACAAGCTTATCCAAAATGATTGAAGCGTATTTTGATTCACTTACAAACGAAGAGGATGATATTAATCACATCAAAACAACACCATTAGTTGAAAGCCTTTGTGGTGTAATTGAATTGCCAGAAGATTTTGACTACAAAAAATCTAAAGCTGAATATTTGATAGAAAAGTAGAAATGAAAAAATCTCACCGATATAAATATAATTATTGATCTTCTTGCTAAAGAGAAAAACATTTTACACATAGTCAACAAATCTTTTCTTTAGCAGATAGAAATAAAATTCATCTTATCATTTCAACTTTGAGCACTGCAAATGCTCATTATGTATTGTATGATGTGATGAAATTGAAAAATGCCAGATCAATAATTGGTAAATTTAAAGTAATATTAAAATCATACTCGTTAACTGACAAAATTGTTGAACTTGCCTAAATGATAAAACTTCCAAAGATAAAATTAGGAGTTGTCATCGTTAAATAGTTTTAATGTTATACAACAAAACTATATCAGCTTAATATACCGTTCATTGACTTTGGTTAAGAAGTGTGCGAGTTGTACTATGCAATAATATCCTCAACCACATTCCCAAATAAATCCGTCAACCGATAATCTCTTCCTTGAAAGGGATAGGTCAAGTCAAGGTGATTCAGTCCAAGCTGATTCAACATCGTCGCTTGCAAATCATGGATGTGTACGGTGTCTTTTATTCCAGCATAACCCAAAGGATCTGTTTCGCCATAAGTGAGTCCGGGTTTGACGCCACCACCAGCCATCCACATCGTGTACGCTTCGATGTGATGATCTCTACCAGAAAAAGCGTTGTCTTCGCCAGAGCGATTTTCCTGCATTGGCGTGCGACCGAATTCTCCACCCCAGACAACGAGTGTTTCGTCTAACATTCCTCGCTGCTTTAGATCTTTAATGAGCGCAGTCATGGCTTGATCCACTTCTTTACAACGATCTCTGAATCCATACTCCAGAGAAACTTCTTTGGCGTTGCCATGTATGTCCCAACCCCAATGAAACAGCTGAATAAATCTCACACCTTTTTCTACAAGTCTTCTTGCCAACAAACAATTATTTGCGAAACTTTCTTTGCCTGGTTGTGTCCCATACATCTCATGAATATAGGCTGGCTCGTCTTTGATGTCCATGACTTCGGGAACGGACACTTGCATTTTAAATGCCATTTCATATTGCTCTATTCGAGTTAGCGTTTCTGGGTCATTGAAGGTCGCGTATTCTTCTTCATTGATGTCATTGATAGCATCAATGATGTTCCTCCTTAGATCACGAGAAACATTCGCAGGGTCAGACAAATACAGAATCGGATCTCCATGCGAACGACATTGCACCCCTTGGTACATGGATGGCAAAAAGCCATTACCCCATACTGTCTTACCTGCACTAGGAGTCGCTCCACCAGACAGCAGCACCATATAGCCAGGTAGATTATCATTGACACTACCCAATCCGTAGGTGACCCATGAGCCGATACTTGGCCTACCCATTCGAGCTGAACCAGTATGGAGAAATAGCTGTGCTGGGGCGTGATTTATTTCGTCTGTATGCATCGCTTTCAGTACGCAAACATCATCGACAACTGTACTGAAATGTGGCAACGCATCTGACACCCATGTGCCAGACTGACCATGTTGCGCAAACGATGCTTTTGGTCCTAACATTTTTGGTCTGCCACTGATGAATGCAAATCGCTTGCCTTCTATAAAAGAATCTGGACATTCCTGATTATGCAACTTTGCCAATTCTGGTTTGTAATCAAATAACTCCAACTGCGATGGTCCTCCTGCCATATGCAGAAAGATGACATTTTTAGCCTTGGGGTTGAAATGTGTGATTCTGTCTAATGCTGCTTGTTTTAGCACTTCCGAAACGACTTTGTCACTAGTAGAGTTGCAGCCAAGAAATGACGCCATTGCCATAGCTCCCAGACCTGTGGTGCATTCTTTTAGAAAATGCCTTCTTGTCTCTAGCTGTGCTTTCTTTTTATTGTGATGTTGAATCAGTTTCATACTAGGTCTTATTTAAAAATCCATCCAGGTTAAAGATCGCATGTGCGACTACGGCAGAGGGTGACGTTAATGAAGTGGTTTCATTTCCAGCAGTAGCCAGATCTGTTTGTGCTTGCATATAAAGCTTCTTCAACGAATCACTTATTTTCTGATTACAATCTTTGCCAAGACTTTTTTTGAATGCATATTGAATTTGTTCTTCAGGATGTTTACTGTATGTCTGCATCAAGTGACCCAAAGCATTTGCGGCTTCTAAGTACACAGGGTCATTGAGAGTCACTAAAGCTTGTGTGGGTGTGTTGGTTTTTATTCTTCTGCTTTTGCAAAACTCTCTTGATGGACTATCAAAGGCTTCCATGGAAGGGTAGGGTGACGAACGTTTCCAATAGGTATATAGTCCTCGACGGTATTTGTGTTTGCCCTCAGACTCCTCCCACTTCTGACTGTTGTAAGGCGTTTGCCACACGTCCTTTGGTTGGGGAGGCATGACACTTTTACCTCCAATGGTATCTTGCAATAATTCGCTGACGTACAGTACTTGATCTCTGATTTGCTCTGCACTCAAGCGCATACGAGGCCCTCTTGAAAACAATTGATTGTACGGATCTAATTCTAATTTCTCTGCCGAGGCATAACTGGACTGTTGATACGTATTGGACAAAAGAATTTCTTTGATCAAGGCTTTTATACTCCAATTGTGTTCGTGCATAAATTGATGCGCCAGATAATCCAGCAAGGCTTGGTTGCTAGGCAGTTCTCCCATTGAGCCAAAATCCTCCAAGGTTTCTACGATGCCAATCCCAAAAATTCGTTCCCAAATTCTGTTGACCATTACCCTTGCGGTCAATGGATTATCGGTATCGATTAACCACTCGGCAAATTCTAATCTGTTGCTAATGTCATCGTTAGCTACATTTAGCACTTGAGGTATATTTTCTTGTACTGTGTCCGCTCTGATTGCGTGGTTACCTCTGACAAAAAGCTGGCTAGTTCTTTTTAGAGGCTCTAATTTTTGTCTCAGAATTGGGGTTTTATCCGCTTCTGACCTTAGCGCAATTAATGCTGCTTTTGCTTTAGTAATCTCATCAGTCGGGGTTGAATTTTCATAAATGAGATCGATTTGTTTGAACAGCAGAATGCCATCAGGCACAATCTCTTGTGGGTTTTGAATTTCAAAAATCACGTCATGTTTACCGGATATCTCTTTTGGTATTGCCACGGTTTGCAGATTCCAGCCTTGTTCGCCTACCCACTCATGTCCGCTGGAACTTTCTGTTTTTGTAAAACCGGTATTAAACAATAACTGACCATCTTTAGAATCTAAGCGTCCTTCTAAAAATGAAATTTCTCCTTTTGTTGAATAGGTGATTTGCATAGAATCAAGTCCGTCAAAATCAACATCTTCGTACATAAAATAGAACTGCCTCCCGATCATATCATTGACATTAATCGTCCAATTGGAAATGATGCCATTATTGTATATTAAGACATTTTCAAAATCATCGCAGTCCATCGTCAGTAAAGTCGGATAAAGGGCTTGTTTAATCTTTTCACTGTCTAATAAGTGTGGATCTATTTCTTTCTCTTCTACTGTTGCAATAAACTGTATAATCGAATCAATCTTTTCTTGCGATGCAGTACTATAGGTTTCTAACATCGGTAAGTCACTCATCAAATCGGCGTCAATCGTATTATCAAATAAGGACATCGTTTCGTAAAATTCTATCTGGCTAATCGGATCATATGGATGATCATGACACTGAGCACAACCGATCGGTGTTGATTGCCATATTTCAAAAGTAGTGTTCAATCGATCAATCACAGCTGCAACTCTAAATTCTTCATCGTCCGTTCCTCCTTCCATATTCGTCATGGTGTTTCGATGAAAACTAGTTGCAATTAAATGATCGTAATCATTTGGATCAATAAGATCACCTGCCATTTGCAGCTTTGTAAATTCGTCGAAAGACATATCCTCATTGAATGCCTTTATGACCCAGTCTCTATATCGCCAGATGTTTCGGTGGGTGTCTTTTTCGTAACCATGGGAATCCGCGTAACGAGCAAGGTCCAGCCACATACTTGCCCAATGTTCTCCAAAGGTGGGCGAGGCTAATAAATGGTCTATCGCATCTCCATATGATTTGTCACGTAGTTTTTCGAAAACGGGTACACCTGTCACATCCAGGCTCATGCGACGAAGTAAGTCTTCTTGATCTGCAGCTTCGTTTGGTTCGATTTCATTTTTTTGAAGTTGATCTAATACAAGTAAGTCAATAGTTGAGTTTGCCCAATCATCTTCTATTGCAGGAATGCTGATTTTATCTACAGGATTATACGCCCAATGCGTATCCCAGTTTGCCCCATTGTCAATCCACTTTTTGAGTAGTTCTACTTCTTGAGGTTCTAAGGTATGTTCGAGACCTCGAGGCATCATATATTCAGGATCATCAGAAACAATTCTTTTATAGATTTCGCTGTTCTTTGCTGATCCAGGAACAATAGCAGCTTTCCCTGATTTCTCGTTTTTTGCAAGTGCCGCATCTCTATATAATAAAGACAGACCTCCCGCTTTTTTTACACCACCGTGACAAGACACACATTTCTCATTGAGTAGTGGTTTGATGTGTTCGTTGAAACTAACGTCTTCAGATTGGCAAGCCGTCAACAAGGAGATGAGGACAATAAATTTCCATATGTGCTTTAAAGAAGTAGCCATTGCATGTAGATATCAATTTAAGATAGCTATTATTTCTTTCTTTGTGAAAT
>CALLFA010000091.1 GCA_937997635.1 uncultured Saprospiraceae bacterium
TTGAAGTGGTTGACGCATAAATCAAATTTGTAGTAGGACTATACACTAATCCGATAACCCTATTAAAGCCATCACCACCGTTCCCATTAGGAGAGAGTCCATTATTTGATGTATCTACTATTGATTGACCTAAAAATGGAAAGCCTGCTGATGCTGGACCGTATTTTAATAAGTAGGAAGTGCCTCTATCATTATGTACAGCTATATAGACATTTCCGTCCAAATCTGTCACTACACCCCTTACGTCTGCTCCACCTTGAGGTAAGTCCGTGGAAGTTCCAGCCAAGTCAACAGCCGTCACACATGTATTCGGATCATTATCAAAGTCGTCTGGGCTGAAAAACCAAAATCGGTTGGGGTTTGAAAATCCATTCGTTGCATATATTTCTTGAGTTCTGGGATCAATATGAAATCCCCAATCACTTCCGCTATTTGTATTTTGTTCACAATAATTAGCGAATCCTTGAGGGGCGCCCGTACAAACATCTAATGTATTTATTCCATTTGGACTGGTTCCACGGTCATTATAGTACAGAGTATTGCCAATGGTCGCAATATTGAATTGACCTGACGTCGGTGGGTTAAATGTAGCAGCAGGAAGTAAAGTGCCATCACAAGACAATTTCCTGATTCCCATTCCATTCGCGGCTAATTGACCAACATAAACAAAACCATTAAGATCCGCTGCTAATCCATGGGGAGAAGGAATATCTGCACCCATAAACCATGGGAAAGCACCAGTAGGACCAGGTAATTCAGTCAGAGAACCATCTGCTGTATTGACAGAATATTTATGGACAACACCAATGCCGTTTCTTGGCACCTCATTCAAGTAAATAATATCTTGACAATCACAAACTTGTGAATCAGTCTGAGAATACGCTTTCGGAAAGCATAGCGAAAACATAAGAACAAAAAAGAGTAAAAAGTAGAAAAGATTTCTCATCGGGACATACAGATTTACATGCTGATGTTAGGACAACAGTCATCAAATAAAATAATACACAGTCGCCAACAGGCGGGATGCTAATGTTAAAATGCAGTTAGTATGAAAATTGAAGTGACTACTTAAGCGTAGTGAATAGTTAAAAGGTGTACTTGAACAAAATAAATGTTGACACTAATATCTCAAATACTGTGCTTTTATTAATAGAAATGGATGTAAATTTTAGATGAATTTTAATGTTAAATGTAAAATATTGATTGTTTGGTATTTACAAATAATAATATTTATGTATATGTTAGAATAGTTTTTTAGAATTCTAGAAATTTTAAAATTTAAACCTGATTTAGGTCTAGAATTCTAATTAGAAATTATCTAATAAAAAGTGATCTATGTATTCTGTTTAACGCTTAGAATAGAAATATTTTAAAATTCGAGAAAGCACTGTTTTAGCCTCAAAGTGTTCACCTTTTGATTTTTTCGCCTTTTTAAAAAAATATATTCAGAAAAAAGACATTCACATCTTAAATGTCTTTAACATTTTGGAGTGAATTTCTTCTTTCTTAATCCTATAGTCTTCATTCACTTACAGTTTACCTATTCAATGTTTTGTTTGATTTTAACCAAACGAATGTTTATTAGTAAATTGTCGATCTAACTTATTGATATGCTACAGTTTATTCTCAATGATGAAATGATCAATACCGATGTTGCAAAAGGAACAACTGTTTTGGATTTTGTGAGATATCATCAACATTTACGTGGAACAAAGATTGGTTGTCGAGAAGGTGATTGTGGTGCGTGCACTGTATTAGTTGGAGAATTAGACGGTAAAAACATGCGCTATCAAACAATGACATGCTGTCTGATGCCATTGGCCAATGCTCACGGAAAGCACATTGTCACCATAGAAGGAATCAATACATCTAATCTGAACCCTGCACAGCAAGCGATGGTTGATGAAGGTGGTACCCAATGTGGTTTTTGTACAGTAGGCTTTATCGTATCCATGACTGGCTTTTGCATGGAAGATGAGCAAGCAACGTACGACAAAGCGGTGGCTTCTGTCGATGGCAACATTTGCAGATGTACAGGATATAAATCGATAGAGCGAGCCTGCGGATGCATGGTGAAATCATTAAAAAATAAAAATGTCAATTCTCCTATTGATTGGTTGATAAAGAAAGGGCATTTGCCAGCATACTTTTCGACAATTGCACCACGCATTAAACTAATTAAAAAAGAAAAAACAGTAAGCACGAAGAACAACATCCCTGTGGGCGGCGGTACAGACTTATATGTCCAACGACCAGAAGAAATGATTGACAAAGCAGCTAATCATTTATTCGACAGTGTTAAGTACAAAGACATTAAATCAAAAGGCGGTTATATCTATATCGGTGCAGAAGCCACAGCGACTGATATACTGCAAGCACCATTGATGCAAAAACACTTTCCTTCTTTGGATGAGGAAATGAAATTGGTATCCTCAACCCCGATTAGGAATATGGGCACTATTGCAGGTAACTTTGTCAATGCTTCTCCGATAGGTGATTTGACTATTTATTTTCTTGCCTTAAATAGTGATGTCATTCTAGAAAGAAATGGCAAAGAGCGAATTCTTGCATTAAACAAATTTTATTTGGGTTATAAAAAATTGGACAAAAAGCCAAGTGATGTGGTGAGATGGATACGTTTTAAAAAACCAACAAAAACACAACACTACAATTTTGAAAAGGTGTGCAAACGAACATATCTAGATATAGCTTCTGTAAATAGCGCTGCTTTAATTACAAAAAAAGGAAATAAAATAACAGAGGCACACATATCTATAGGTGGTGTGGGACCGATCCCAACTTACTTATTTAAAACTAGTGCCTTTTTAAAAGAAAAAGCCATTACACCAGAAACTGTAGAACAAGCACATAAAATATTAGAAAAAGAAATTTCTCCTATCAGTGATGCAAGAGGTTCAGCTGATTACAAACGTTTGTTAGCTAGGCAATTATTTTTTGCACACTTTATAGATTTATTTCCAGCCAAATTTTCTTTGACATCTTTACTGTTGACACACTAATATGAAACAGAAAATAACAAGCCACATTCCTTCGATGAAAAACATTGATTCGCATTCGCATGTCAGAGGCGAGTCAATTTACGTAGATGATATACCAGAAAGGCAGGGAACCTTACACGGGGCAATTGTGACGTCTTCTATTGCACATGGTAAAATTTTGTCTATTGATTATTCAAAGGCATTAAAGCAACCCGGTGTCGTTCGCATATTAACATACAAAGATATACCAGGTCAAAATCAAATTGGTGGCATTATTCCTGACGAACCATTATTCGCAAAAAAGGAGGTACATTTTCAAGGACAACCTATCGCACTTATATTAGCAAGTACAGAATTAGAGGCAAGATTGGCTTTACATCATGTCGAGATAACATACAAAGCGAAAAAAGCAGTTGTCGATCCGATTGAAGCATACAATAAAGGGATGCTTCATATTCCTTCGCGTACATTCCAATTGGGCAATACAACGAACGCTTGGAAAAAATGTGCGCATGTCATTGAAGGAAAAGCGGACACGGATGGGCAGGAACATTTATACCTAGAAACTCAAGGTGCATATGCCTATCCTGTAGAAAATGGTCACATAACATTGGTCTCTTCTACACAAGGACCAACTGCTGTACAACGAACTGCTGCTAAAGTTCTAGGCATCCCCATGCACAAGATAGAAGTCGATGTCCGGAGACTTGGTGGTGGTTTTGGTGGCAAAGAAGATCAAGCAACTGCCTGGGGTGTGATGGCTGCATTAGCTGCACAAGTATGTCAATGTCCTGTCAAACTCATTCTGCATCGCATGGATGATATGAAGATGACTGGTAAGCGAAACCCGTACAGATCTACTTATAAAATAGGGCTAGACAAAAACTTAAATATTCTTGCCTTTGAAGCTGATTATTATCAAAATGCAGGAGCAGCCGCAGATCTATCACCTGCCATTTTAGAACGGACATTGTTTCATTGCACTAATGCGTATTATGTACCACATGTGACAGCAAGAGCACATTCGTGCATCACACATATTCCGCCTAATACTGCCTTTAGAGGATTCGGCGGACCACAAGGTATGTTTGTTATGGAAGCTGCCATTGCAAAAGCCGCTAGAGAAATAGGCGTACCAGCAAGAGCCATTCAAAAAAAGAATTTATTAAGCAATGGTCAAGTCTTTCCTTACGGTCAAAAAGTAGAAGAGTGTCAAGCACAACCTACGTGGGCTGGTTTAGAGAAAAAGCATTCTTTACATAAGATTGATAAAGAGTTACAGGCATTCAATAAAAAACATGATCACTTAAAAAAGGGTTTGGCAATTATGCCGATTTGTTTTGGCATTTCTTTTACCAATACACCCATGAATCATGCACGTGCCTTAATACATATTTATCAAGATGGAAGTGTTGGGATAAGTACCGCGGCAGTCGAAATGGGTCAAGGCGTCAACACCAAAATGGTACAAGTAGCAGCTAAAGTATTGTCTATAGATGCATCGAGAATAAAAATAGAATCAACCAATACCACACGAGTAGCAAATACCTCCCCATCAGCAGCTAGCTCAACTGCAGACTTAAATGGAAAGGCAGTAGAAATGGCATGTCATGCTCTCGTAAAACGACTAACCAAAGTAGCCGCCAAAAACCTCAACGCTAAATTGTCAGATGTCACTTTAAAAGACGAAAACATCTACATCAAGAAAAAGAAATCCTCGTTTGGATGGGAAGCTTTGATCCAAGCCGCATTTTTGGCAAGAGTGAGTTTGACAGAAAGTGCACATTATTCTACGCCCAAAATACATTTCGACAAATCGAAAGAAAAGGGTCATCCGTTTGCGTATCATGTCTATGGTACGGCAGCCTTTGTTGTTACTGTCGATTGTATCCGTGGACGATATGACTTTGATGCTGTCCACGTTGTGCATGACTTTGGCACCAGTATGAACCGCATCATAGATCTGGGTCAGATGGAAGGAGGTCTTGTCCAAGGAATCGGCTGGATGACAATGGAAGAATTGCTATATAATCAAGAAGGCCGACTGATGAGCAATGCCTTATCAACGTATAAAATTCCAGATATTTATTCTGTGCCAAAAGAGATAAACGTCACTTTCTTACATACCGATGGCAACGATATGGCAATATTTAAGTCCAAGGCTGTTGGTGAGCCACCATTGCTCTATGGCATCGGCGCCTACTTCGCCATCTTAGATGCCGTTCAACAATTCAATCCAAAATTTGAGCCTGAGATTTATCATGCGCCGTTTACACCGGAAAAGGTGTTGATGGGGTTGTATGGTGATTTTTGATTTTGAATGTTTAATGAGAAGAGCGAATGATCGGCAAGCTAGCAATTAGTGTTTTATCCTTTGTTGTAAGTTGTAAACTCACAACCGCGCACTTATCAAAGAAAATACTGTTTTTTCTTTGTTATAAGTTATACACTCACAACTGCGCATAATTTTTTAATTGTCTCTCGATCATACACACCTGTATCTAAAATCCAACCTGTCACTAACTCCGCTGGTGTCACATCGAAAGCTGGATTATACGCATCCACCCCTTCATCTTTTGCCCATTGTATTTCTCCGTAATGGCCTCGGACACCTTTTAATTCAAATGGGTCGCGTTGCTCTATTGGTATGTGTTTTCCTGATGGGCAATCCATGTCCACAGTTGTCATAGGAGCAGCGACATAAAAATCAATGTTGTGGTGTTTGCACATCACTGCGAGAGCATATGTCCCAATTTTATTTGCAAAATCTCCATTAGCAGCAATGCGATCAGAACCAACGATGACTTTGTCTACTTTTTTCCTTTGCATGACCATTCCTGCCATATTATCACAAATCAAATTAAATGGAATGCCTAACTTTTCTAGTTCCCAAGTCGTCAGTCTACCTCCTTGTAAAAGCGGTCTTGTTTCGTCCACATAGACATGAATTCCTTTTCCTTGAGTATGCGCTTTATGAATGATGCCTAAGGCTGTACCAACACCTGCAGTTGCCAAACCGCCAGTATTGCAATGTGTGAGGATGACATCTCCTTGGTTGATCAATGCTGCACCGTGATTGGCAATCGAGTCACACAGCTGTACGTCATCATCAAATATTTCTATAGCTTCATTTTCGATAAATTCTGCAGAATAGTTTTCTTTTGCTGTTGCGATTAAACGATCCAAAGCATACATCAAGTTTACAGCAGTAGGTCGACTTTGTCTCAAGTGATTTGCTTTAGCTATAAAATCATCTGCATTCATCTCAGATTTCGCAAATAGTGCCATGGACAACGCAGCTGACACACCAATGGCAGGAGCTCCTCTCACTTTTAATTGCTTGATGACTTCAAACATTTGATCTGGATGAGTGACATTGATCCAATTCTCTTCAAAAGGCAACAGGGTTTGATCTAAAATCAATAGTCGATCGTGATCATATTTAATGGATAGAGCTTCTCTTTTCATAATGTTTTTGGAGCTATGGTTTTCCTCATTTCTTTAAGGGCATCTATTTCAGATTGAGGCAAATGAGATAATCCATTCATCATATCAGCCAAATACAACATTTGCGCAGAATGATCAAGGCGCTCCATTCCCATCCAAGCTTCTCTAATGGACTCTCCCCAAGTCAAGCCTCCATGGCGGGAAAGTATCATTACTCGACATTCTGGTAAAAACGGAAGCAGTTGGTCACCCATATCTTGCGTAGACGGTCTCGCAAAAGGCACAATCGGAATTCGTCCTGTTCCTAGAATGACTTCTGCCAAACACGTATTGGGTAATTCTTTGGAGTCAGGATATGCAATGCTCCAGGCAACTGGATAAGGTGGATGGGCGTGCATCACCGCTTTTGCTGCAGGACAGGTTTTAAATACTTGTAAATGCATCAATCGCTCACTCGATGGCTTCCCAGAAATGGTATTGCCATCAAGGTCAATCACGCAAATATCTTCTGGTTTTAAAAATGCCATGGGTAATCCTGAAGGTGTAATTAGAATTTCTTTGTCAGAAATACGATAGCTGACATTCCCATCAGCAGAGGCGAGAAGATTTTTATCATACAATAATTTGCAATACTGAATGATCTCTTGTCTGATCTTAAGTGTATTCTGCACTGAATCTTATGATTATTATTTTCGTTCTAATGTACCTTTAATTTCACCATATGGATCCTCAGTCACAACAAATATTTCATTATCATTTGCAAGATCAAACGGAGAAAGATTGACCAATAAGTGGTGCTTATTTGGCATGTCAATGTCTATCTTATTTACCTGTTCTGCATGATTCAACACACGAGTACCCATATCATATAAGGTGTGTTGTACAGACAAGCTTTTGTGATTCGCAAAAGACGTTAACAAGTGTTCTTGAATGTCTTTTCTTGTTTTTCCAAAATCTAAATCACTAGAATTATAATCCCAGAGCGCTGTCAAACTAGTCGCGAAAATTCGATCCTCGGTATCTTTTAATGTCGTGTACTCATCACGCCTGAAATTTGAAAAGCCTGAATTGGTTGTTTTCAAAATAAGCAAATCACTGATGCCAGATTGAACAGTCATTGAATCGGCAGTCAATTCTATTACCGCAGTCCATTTTTCGTTACCACCTCTTTGATAGGCTTCAGGATGGGGCTTGCCGTCAGCTAACATTTGTACCCATTGTTTTTGTGACAATTCTACGCGCACTTTATGGATTTGCGGATTGTTATCATGAAAATGTTTTGCTAAGTGGATACCAAATTCCTCAATGGTATTCAATGAGTGATTTTTAGCCAATGCAAAAACAGTATTCTTTTGTGTATCAGTCGGCAATACATTGGTGTTGTCTCCGATCGTATGCGCTTCTTCAAATTCTCCTTCAAATAAGGTGCGGACATCCACTTCTTTTATCTCATGCCAATCAGCATGCTTGGTTAATTTCATTACGCGTACCGCTGATTTTCCATAACTGGTACTTGACAATTTAATACTCATTTTCTTTCCTTTAGTTTTGTGAAGCAATAACTCTTATATTGACATATATCCCAGCGCACTAGAGTATGACCCACTATTCTTACGTTTTACGCCTTGATCTTGAAAAAATGGCCTCATAGTTAATAGCTCATACTCAAATCCGTTGGGTATATTCGTTAATCGCTTCAAAATGGTCACTTTCGTGTGGACATAAACATACACAAATTTTATGCCTTCTAAAATCATTTATAGTCAACGGGTTTTTACCAATGGTGCATTGCAAGAAGCATCAGTTTATATCAACGATGGAATCATCACTGATGTACTGTTCGAAAAAAAACAACTGCCTGCTGTCGAATTTATCGATTATGGTAATCTGGTTATTTTCCCTGGTGTAATTGATGCACACATCCACATCAATGAACCTGGCAGAACAGAATGGGAAGGCTTTGATTCTGCTACAAAGTCTGCTGCTAAAGGAGGCATCACTACTTTAATTGATATGCCATTAAATTCAAGTCCTGTTACTATTGATGCCGATTCCTTTGACAAAAAGATCGAAGCAAGTCACCATCAACGGCATGTGCATTGTGGCTTTTGGGGCGGACTTGTCCCATCCAATGCTCATGACATCTCTGGACTTTTACACAAAGGCGTACTTGGCTTCAAAGCCTTTTTGACACATTCTGGCATTGATGAATTTCCTAATGTAACAGCAGTCGATTTAAGAAATGGTTTGAAACAATTGAAGGGGACAGGCATGCCACTGTTGGCTCATTGTGAACTGGATTCTGAACATAAAGGACTAGTTGCATTCGAGAAAAATCCATATAGCTATAAGCATTTTTTACAGTCTCGTCCAAAGGCATGGGAGAATGATGCTGTTAGGCAAATGATTGCCTTATGCCGTGAATTTGAAACGCCTATCCATATTGTCCATCTGTCGTCAGCTGAAGTTTTACCAGATATTTTGCGTGCCAAAGAAGATGGTTTGCCACTGACAGTGGAGACTTGTCCACACTATTTATTTTTTCATTCAGAACAAATTCCGGATAGTGATACTCGATATAAATGTACACCTCCGATAAGAGAACAAGCCAATAACGAACAGCTCTGGCAAGCCTTGGAATCTGGACTTATTGATTTTGTTGCCAGCGACCACTCACCTGCTCCTGAAACCATAAAAGAAATACAAAGCGGTAATTTATGGGAAGCCTGGGGTGGCATCATCGGTGGCCAATGCCTACTTACAGCAACATGGACAAAAGCCAAACAAAGAGGACATCAATTTGAAGATTTAGCTAAATGGCTCTGTGAAAATCCTGCAAATTTTATTGGCTTTGGTCAATCAAAGGGCAAGATTGAAAAGGGCTATGATGCGGATCTTGTTGTATGGGATCCTGAGGTGAGTTATGAGATGAAGAAGGAAAGCTTATGGTGTAGGCATGCGTGTAGTCCGTATGTGGGGGTAGAGTTATTTGGGGAGGTAGTTGCTACCTTTTGTGGCGGAGAGGCTGTTGTGGAGAATGGTGAGCTTGGTCATTTAGGGAGGGGGCGAGTACTAGGCTTTACGGGAGAATAGGATTAGTAGGATTTTTGCTCTCCGTTATAAGATATTTGTAGTATTTTAATGCGATGACAACATTATGAAGGACAAAGAATGAACACATAAGATCATAGGTTGTGCGAGTATTTGTTAACAATCTGTCTGAACATGATTTTTAAGATGATAAGATAGACACGATGGATAAAATCTGAAGAATAAAACATCTTGATCATCTATAGATCTTATACATCCTGTTCAGACATTTTATCACTGGCAAAATTAGATTAGTTTTCTGAACATGATTTTTAATAAGATAAAAAAAAGACAAGATGGATGATACAGATATAAATAAATTAACACATAAGATAATAGGTTGTGCGATGGAGGTTCATAATCAGATGGGTAATGGATTTCAGGAGGTTGTCTACCAGCGTGCATTAGCAATTGAATTTTCTATTCAAGGATTATCATTTGCAAGAGAACTTGAAATGCCATTAGAATATAAAGCAAAGCCTGTTGGAACGCGTAGAGTAGATTTTTTCGTAAAAGAAAAAGTGATGGTAGAGCTGAAGGCAATTGAAAAGCTGGAAGGAGTCCACAAAGCTCAAGCCATCAATTATTGTGAAGCCTACAACATAGCTGACGGCCTCTTAATTAATTTTGGAGGAGAGCGACTTCAATATCACCGAGTATTTAATAAAAATTTGAAGAATAAAACATCATGATCATCTATAGATCTTTTACATCCTGTTCAGACATTTTATCACTGGCAAAATTAGACAAGTTGTCTGAACATGATTTTTATGATGATAAGATAGACAAGATGAATACTGATACAAATAATAAAACATCATGATCATCTAAAGATCTTTTACATCCTGTTCAGACTATTTTATCACTGGCAAAATTAGACTAGTTGTCTGAACATGATTTTTAAGATGATGAGATAGACAAGATGGATACTGATATAAATGATAAAACATCTTGATCATCTATAGATCTTATACATCCTGTTCAGACTATTTTGTCGTGGCAAAATTAGACTAGTTGTCTGAACATGATTTTTAAGATGATAAGATAGACAAGATGGATGATACGGTAAAAATAAATTAACGCACTAGATAATAGCTTGTGCGAGTGTTAAAAACATCATGATCATCTATAGATCTTATACATCATGTTCAGACTATTTTGTCACAGTTAAAAGAGAGTAGTTGTCTGCCATGATTTTTAAGATGATAAGATAGACAAGATGGATGATACGGTATAAATAAATTGACACACCAGATAATAGCTTGTACGAGTGTTGAAAACATCATGATCATCTATAGATCTTATACATCCTGTTCAGACTATTTATTCACGGGTAAAAGAGAGTAGTTGTCTGAACATGATTTTTAAGATGATAAGATAGACAAGATGGATACTGATATAAATAAATTAGCATGTCAGATAATAGCTTGTACGAGTGTTAAAAACATCATGATCATGTATAGATCTTATACATCCTGTTCAGACTATGTTGTCACAGGTAAAACAGAGTAGTTGTCTGAACATGATTTTTAAGATGATAAGATAGACAAGATGGATGATACGGTAAAAATAAATTAACACATCAGATAATAGCTTGTACAAGTGTTGAAAACATCATGATCATCTATAGATCTTATACATCCTGTTCAGACTATTTTTTCACGGCTAAAAGAGAGTAGTTGTCTGCCATGATTTTTAAGATTATAAGATAGACAAGATGGATACTGATATAAATAAATTAACACATCAGATAATAGCTTGTGCGAGTAATAAAAAGATCATATTCATCTATAGATCTTATACATCCTGTTCAGACTATGTTGTCACGGGTAAAACAGAGTAGTTGTCTTAACATGATTTTTAAGATGATAAGATAGACAAGATGGATGATACGGTATAAATAAATTAACGCACCATATAATAGCTTGTACGAGTGTTAAAAACATCATGATCATCTATAGATCTTATACATTCTGTTCAGACTATTTTGTCACGGGTAAAAGAGAGTAGTTGTCTGCCATGATTTTTAAGATGATAAGATAGACAAGGTGGATATTGATATAAATAAATTAACATGTCAGATAATAGCTTGTACAAGTATTAAAAACATCATGATCATCTATAGATCTTATACATCCTGTTCAGACTATTTTTCACGGCTAAAAGAGAGTAGTTGTCTGCTATGATTTTTAAGATGATAAGATAGACAAGATGGATGATACGATATAAATTAACACATCAGATAATAGCTTGTACAAGTATTAAAAACATCATGATCATCTATAGATCTTATACATCCTGTTCAGACTATTTTGTCACAGGTAAAACAGAGTAGTTGTCTGAACATGATAAGATAGACAAGATGGATGATACGATTAATTGGGATCGGCGTCGCCACTTGTATCTCCCACTTTATAGCCAGTTATCTCAATCAAATCTGATGTGATTTCATCCACTATGATTGATGATGGCATGAATTCCCACGAGTCTCGTTCTTCAAAAGATTCTGTCAGCCCAAGGATTGCTCGCAATAACAACACGACGTCTAAACTAGACACAGAGTCATCATTGTTGATGTCTGCAGCTCTGACGGTTATGTCATCTTGGAAGGGCTCTATATCTAAAATATGATTCACAATTCTGACAAGATCCAAACTTGAAACCCCATTCAACAAACCATCGTCTCTTTTAAAAGCTAATGAGATTTCTTCTAACTCAGCTACATCATTAAACGTAAAAAATCCTTGATCGTCTGTCAGTATACTGCGTTCATTATTAAGTCTAATTTGTACTTGACCAATGCCTTCACCAAATCTGTCCCTGACAACACCTCGTAATTCATCTAGTGTGGTAACCATATCAGAACCAGAACAATCTTCGTCAATGCCATTATCTGGAATATCTACAGCATTGGGATTTATGTTGGGATTGGTATCATCACAATCATCTGGTACTTCAAATCCATCATTGTCTGCATCTAGATTAGGTTCTACGACAAAATCATAACCGTCAAAAGATACACAACCATATTCGTTAGTAACCTGAAGCACATAGGTAGTAGATTCAATTGGTGTTGCTATAGGTTGAGCAACGTTAGGATCGCTTAACCCAAGAGATGGTGTCCAGAGATACGTCCATCCTTCGACTGCTGCATTCTGACCAAGTCTCACTCCGCCTTCTGGCAAAGGAAATAATGTCCGTGGTTCGGCTTCTGCTACAGGTAGCGAACCAATTCTAAAATGCGTATAGGAGTTTGTATTATTATCGTTATCAGAAATGATGTACAGTTTATCCTCATAAAAGGTAAGACCTTCTGGTTTGAATACTTGGATAGATCCTTGCATCAAATCAGAAATATCAAGAGTGCCTACAAAATTGGGTCTCTTTAAATCCAGATACAGCAACTCCTTTCTCTTTTCAGATACGATGACCAATTCATCTTCCCGTTCAGGGTCAAGTATACTCAAGTGATAGACATCTGAAAAATCAACATTTTGACCATAGTAGTCTTGATTTTCTACAGCATTTGCTACTTCTTCAATAATGATAAGGGCATCTTCTGGAAAATCGGCAATCTCTGTATATGTCCGAATAGTTCGATACAGTTTTGGCCGATTTCTATTTTCAACTTCTTCTACAAAATATAAGTATCCCTGTGCATCTATGCTCATCCCTTCTAAGCCATCACCTCCACTAAAATTTAGTCGTGAACCATCTGGAAATGCAAATTGCATACCTACTGGTGTCACCACTTCACAAGAACTAACATTAGATCCAGCATTGGCATCTGTGCTTATAAGATGTACTCTGTTTGGATCGTTTGAATCAGATCCTTCATGCAATACAGCATAAAAGAACCTGAAGTTATCTTCAAATAAAAAAACGATTCCTTCAAAGTCATCTCCAACTGTTGCCAAACAAGTTGCAATCGTATTGTTTCCAGATATCCCTTGTCCAAAGGAGCTTGCAGTTTCAATCAATAAAGTACCGTCTTCTCCTAGTGATACAAACTGAGCTGGTGATGTCCCTGTATTTACAGTAATGGAAGATAATTCAAATGGGAAAGTTACCCTTGCCGCATTATCGGGAAGCTCACACACATAGTTTTCTATAAACTGAGCTTGAATGCATGTCGTATTGAAACAGCATAACAGTGCTAGTGCTAAAGAAAAGATCGGAAATTTTATGTATCGATGAGTGTTCATCGCGTATATCTTGTTAAAGAATAAGCCTATCAACCAAACATATGCCTAAAATCATGCCGAAGTATGATTATCACTAATATATTAACAAAATTTCTAATGTTTTGTCATGTAGACTGTCTTTATATAGTTGACGATATAGGAATCTCAGCGATACTTTCTGATCCTATATTTGTGTGGCTTACAGCAATCTAGTATCTTAAGAGACTTCAGACGTCTCCTTTATTCAACATGATTTAGTTTTCATTATATGGTCTGATATCTTAACCAGATAGATTGTTCTTATGCTCGTAACTTACAAAGAATTAAAATCAACGTTTCTTCAAATTTTACAAAAAAACCAATTCACGGAAAATGATGCAGAATTGTGTTCGACCATATTCGCAGATTCGACATTGGATGGTTACCATTCTCATGGTGTCAACCGCTTTGCTGAATTTTTAAAAACGATTAATGATGGCTTTGTACAGTTAAATGCCAAACCAGAAAAGTTATTAAGCTTAGGCAATTTTGAACGATGGGATGTAGGCATGGGACCTGGTCTACTCAATGCTCACTTTGCCATGAATAGAGCAATATCAATGGCAAAAGAGCATGGGATGGGATGTGTCGCCATACAAAACAGTAGTCATTGGATGAGAGGTGGGTCCTATGGTTGGCAAGCTGCAAATGCCGGGTGTATTGGTATTTGTTTTACTAACACAGAACCCAATATGCCTTCGTGGGGAGCAGTCGAAGCGAATACTGGAAACAATCCATTGATTATTGCAGTACCAAATGATGATGGTCACATTGTACTAGATATGTCTATGTCTCAATTTTCGTACGGCAAGCTGTGGAAGTTTGATATGGAAGGTAAAGACTTACCCTTTCCGGGCGGATTCAATAAAAATGGAGACTTGACATCAATACCAAAAGAAATAGTGGAAACAAAGCGCGTTTTACCTACTGGCTACTGGAAAGGATCTGGCTTATCTATTATGCTAGATTTATTGGTGACATTGTTGTCTTCAGGTCGATCAACCTCGAAGATTGGTGAAATGGAAGTAGAATATGGATTGTCTCAAGTGTTCATCTGCTTTGATGCTAATCAATTGAATGATTCCACAACGCATGATGCACTGATGCATAATATTATTCAGTTTGTAAAATCTGCCAAACCGATCCAAGAAGGCGATGATATCCATTACCCTGGGAGTCAAACGTTGAAAAGAAGAGCACAAAGCCTCAAAGATGGCATTGAAGTCAATGATAAAATTTGGCATGAACTAATGTTACTGCAAGCCTCTTAATCAAACATATCAGATGAATAAAAAAATAACAGCAGACAAGGTCTCGTGGGGTATAATAGGTGTTGGCGATGTGTGTGAAGTCAAAAGTGCGCCAGCAATGCAGCAAATTCGCCATTCGGAAGTGGTAGCTGTCATGCGTCGCAATGAGGAGAAAGTTAAGGATTATGCCCACAGACATAATGTGTCAAAGTGGTACACCGATGCCGATGCTCTAATTGCTGACCCGGAGATAAACGCGATCTATATCGCCACACCACCAGATTCTCATGCCACCTATGTCATTAAAGCAGCTCAAGCAGGCAAACCTGTGTATGTAGAAAAGCCGATGGCAAGAACTGTCGAGGAATGTGATCAAATGATTCAAGCATGTGATGCAGCTGGTGTGCCTTTATATGTTGCATACTATAGACGACGCTTACCAAATTTCGAAAAAGTAAAGTCCTTAATTGAAGATGGAATTATCGGTGATGTCCGCTTCGTCAAACTCGAACTATACAAATCTGTTGATCCAGATATCTTGACAAACATCACGACTTCGATGCCAGTTAATTGGCGAATTGATCCTGTCGTTTCAGGAGGGGGATATTTCTTTGATTTAGCTTCGCACCAGTTGGACTTTTTGGATTATATTTTTGGTCCCATAAAATCAGTTTATGGTTTTGCTGGTAATCAAGCAGGATCGTACAAGGCGGCAGACAGCATACATGGCTCTTGGGAATTTGCAAATGGCATTTATGGATCTGGCAGTTGGTGTTTTACTGTTGACACTGGTGCAAATAAAGATGAGATGTCGATTATGGGCAGTAAAGGCAGTATTCATATGTCATTTTTTGGCGAGCCCATTGTTACTGTACATTCATCTGATGCCAAGCATGAAACGTTTTCATTTGAATTACCTAAACACATTCAGCAGCCATTAATTCAAACGGTGGTGGATGATCTGTTAGGCGTCGGAGCATGTCCGAGTTTGGGTAAATCTGCCAGACGGACGAACTGGGTGATGGGTGAATTGACCAAGAGTTATTATGCGTCGGTTTAAATTATATTTTCTGACAAGTCTACAAATGAACCATTGCCTTGATGACCCCCGACTCTGGTTTTATCCATGACTCAAAATGATCAATCATCTCTGTAAAAGAAACTCTGTGTGTAATAAATGCAGCATCTGGAAACAAGCCGCTTTCCAACATAAGCTT
>CALLFA010000092.1 GCA_937997635.1 uncultured Saprospiraceae bacterium
AATGAATCTACTTCCTTTTCTGCTCCAATATTCTATCCTCACTATTTTCTTAATGTCTTGTTTAAATGTTGCACAAACGCAAGATGCCGTCCAACATGTCAAAGGGAGAATCATTGATCAACAATCTGAATTGCCCCTTATTGGAGCAACCATTCAACTAATGTCATCTAATCAATCTATGGCAGCTGTTACAGATGACGAAGGCAATTTTGCAATTTATGACATACCCATAGGAAGGCATGCCTTTCAAGTCAGTTATTTGGGATTTGAAAAAGTGATTATTCCTAATGTGGATGTGGGTGCTGGAAAAGAAGTCATGCTTAACATTGAAATGATAGAGTCACTTATCAAGCTGGATGAAGTGATGATAATCGGAACTGCTGATAAGGACAGATCGATTAACGATATGGCAACCATATCAACCAGACAGTTTAGCATGGAAGAAGTCAATCGTTTTTCTGGTGGAAGGAGTGATGTGGGCCGGCTTGCAGGAAACTTTGCTGGCGTAAGCACAGCCGATGACAGTCGAAATGATATTGTCATCAGAGGAAATAGTCCGACCGGCTTGCTTTGGAGATTAGAAGGCATACCGATACCCTCTCCCAATCACTTCTCGACTGTGGGAACTACTGGCGGCCCTGTCAGCGCCTTGAATACAAATTTCCTGAAAAACTCAGACTTTATGACAAGTGCCTTTCCTGCAGAATATGGAAATGCTGTGTCTGGAGTATTTGACATTGGCTTTAGAAATGGAAACAAGGACAAGATGGAGTATATGTTTCAGATGGGAGCCATCACTGGTGTAGAAGCAATGATAGAAGGTCCTTTATTAAAAGAGAATGGTGGTAGTTTTGTGCTTGGATACCGCTATTCATTTTTGGGTATAGCGCTTGCTGCAGGATTAGATGTAGGGACTGATGCAACACCCAATTATTCTGATCTATCATTTAAATTAGATTTTGGTAAATCATCCTTAGGTAATTTTTCTCTATTTGGCATATATGGGGTAAGTGACATAGAATTTTTACACGATGAGGTTGACGAATCTAATCTATTTGCTGCTGATGATGAAGATTCTCGCGCTGATTCAAAATTTGGGGTTATTGGTTTAAAACACAACTTCTTGCTAGATGATATAAGTTATGTACGAACGGTCATTGGATATTCGGGAAACAACATGATTTTTGGAAGAGATAGATACTATGATCAAGGCACACCTGAAGAGGTCATTTCTCCCTTCGTAAGGGTTGATGATGGATTAAGACGAATATCACTGTCTTCATTCTATAATAAAAAGCATTCGAGTCGATTGAACACCAGAGCCGGTTTTATAATGGAGAAAGTAAACGTGTTGTTGGATCAGGTCAGTGGAGAATTTGGAGTTGATAAAGACCAGGATGGTATTTTCGACTTACTTCCTGTTTACAGTTTCGATGAGAGCACGGTCACGATTCAACCTTATGTACAAACACAATACCGAATTGATAAAAAATGGACATTTAATGCGGGTATTCATGGCATGTATTATGATCTTAATGGAGATGTTGCTGTCGAACCAAGATTAGCTCTGAATTGGGCGGCTTCCCCAAAACATCGCTTTAGCGTAGGATACGGCCTTCATCATCAATCGCAACCACTACCTATACAATTGGTGACGACCAGAGATAGAGATACCACTGTTAATATCAATATAGATCTCGGCTTCACAAGGAGTCATCAATTCGTCTTCTCTCATGAGTTTAAATTGAATAGCAGTTGGCGATCAAAATTAGAAATCTATTATCAGAAATTATCTAATGTGCCTGTTGCTAAAGACAGCACTGCATTTTCTATATTAAATGTAGGTGCGGATTTTGGATTCCCAACAGAAATAGGAGAACTGGTGAATGAAGGTAGTGGAAGTAATCGAGGGATAGAGTTAACAATAGAAAAATTCTTTAATCAAGGATTTCATCTTTTAGCAACAGGATCTCTTTTTGAATCAAAGTATATTGCACTTGATGGCATTGAACGCAACACTGCTTTCAACAATCAATATGTTGCTAATTTTTTAGTCGGAAAAGAGTTTAATTGGGGAGTACAAAAACGACATAGGTTCACCATTGATACAAAAATGACAACTGCAGGTGGTAGATATTATACACCTGTAGATTTGTCAGCTTCTATGATAAATGAAATTGAAGTCTTTGATGAAAGCAGAACCTTTTCCGAACAATATGACAATTATTTCAGATGGGACATTAAAATTGGATTTAAACTTAATAGTGCAAAAAGAAAATTCAGTCAGTCATTTTATTTGGATATACAAAATGTGACAAATCGGGAAAATATATTCCGCAAATCATATAACAGAGTTACAAATCGAGTGAATGATGTTTTTCAACTAGGATTCTTTCCTAACTTTATGTATAAAATAGAATTTTAATTTTTGCATGACCTCATTTTATTAGTATAGGTCAACAGAAACTCTAGGTACATGATTCAAATTAAATCTACCGTATTCACTATATTTTTTCTGAGCTTATGTCATATAGGAGTTTGCACTGATATGGAAACAACTATGCATACGATAGATAGTTTAAAAAAACAATTGGACCTTTCTGAAAGTTATGAACGTTTTCAAATTCTATTGGAACTCAGTGAACTAACACGGAGAGAGGACCCAAAAAAGGCAGAATTTTATATGCTCGAGGCGAAAGTATACATTAATGAAAGGGGTATAGATAAAAATCTTTTTGACTATTATAAACACATGGCCTCAGTAAAATTGTCTCAAAATAAATATCAAGAAAGTCTTGAATTATCTGAAAAAGCCATGAAGCTGCAATACGATAATTTGAATAATAAAGATCATACGATGGTCTATGAGACTAATGGTCTTGCTCATTTTTATTTGGGTGAAAATGTAAAGGCCCAAGAAGTTTTATTAAATGGATTACGTATAGCAGATTCCCTAAACCTTGATACAATCAAAGCAAGTATTTACAACTCAATCGCTGTAGTGTATAATGCGATGAACGACTCCACAAACCTTGAAAAATATTTACTACTGGCTATAGATTTAGCCAAGCAAGTGAATAGCCAAAAGGTTCTTTCCAGTGCGCAAGGTAACCTGGCAATTTTATATACAAATCAAGAAAGATATGCGGAAGCAGAAAAATTAATACTTGAAACCATTCAACTCGCGATGACAGGCAGTAATAAGCGCATAATAGGCTCAAATTATTACAACTTGGCAGCGATATACAATGCACAGCAAAAGCATGAAAAATCTTTAGAATACCTGAAGAAAGGATTAGCGATCGCTGAACAATACCAACACCCTTCCTCTATCGCATTTGGGAACTTAAACATTGGTATAGCATATATGGAACTAGAACAATATGACGTAGCCAAAGTATATATCGAAAGAGGTCTTCAAAAGGCTATTGAACTCAATCATAAGCGATATCACACCTATGGGTTATTATGTGCCTCCGAATTGTATGAGCGAACTGGGGAGAACAAAGAGGCACTAAATTATTATAAAAAATATACTCAACTTAATGATAGTTTATTGAATAAAAATCGAATTTCAGCAATTGCTGAGCTTGAAAAGAAATATGAGGCAGAGAAAAAAGAAAAAGAAATTCTAACTCTGTCTAATGATAAAGCATTAGCAGAAAAAAGAGAAAAAAAGCTAATCAACACTATCCTTTTACTCTGCTTTGGCCTATTAACTTTTGGTTCAGTTTTTTACTTTTTAAGACTAAACCATGTGAAAAATTCCATCATTCAAAAAAAGAATTTAAAAATTGCTTCTGACAAAATTCAATTACTTGAAAAAGGAAAAGAAATCGTTGCATTAGAGTCTCTCATAAAAGGACAAGAAACTGAAAGAGAGCGATTAGCAAAAGAAATGCACGATGGACTCGGTGGACTCTTAGCGATAAGTCATTCTAAATTGACAAATCTAAGCACATCCGGAATGAAGGCAAATTCTGCACTTAAAGAAGCTAGCGAACTTATAGGAGATGCTTATAGTCAAGTCAGACAAATCTCTCATAATTTAATGCCATTGGATTTAGAGAAATTTGGCTTAGTTGCTGCTTTAACAAATTTGATTCAAACCATCAATGATCAACATACCGTAACCGTTGATTTTAGGACGTACAATTTTGATTTGTTTCTTAACAATCAATTTGGACTCAACATTTACAGAATTACGCAAGAAGCGCTAGCCAATGTATTAAAAAGTTCTAAAGCCCGTAATGTTTTAATCGAACTTATTCAACATGACGAAACGATATCGTTAACCATTGAAGATGATGGGATCGGATTTAATCTGGAAAACAAAATCAATGGAATTGGAATTCGTAACATGAAGAATCGGACTGAATTGTTAAATGGGACATTTAGTATAGAATCGAAAATTGCTGAGGGGACATCTATTTTCATATTATTCCCTCTATCTTCCAATGAGCTTAAGCCAAACCAAACTTAATCGCATTTCTTACCATCCCAGCAGTATTTTTTGCACCTAATTTAGCACAGATATTCATTCTATGTGTTTCAACCGTACTGAGCGAGATAAATAATTTAGATGCTATTTCCTGATTGGTAAATTCATCAATAATCAAACTCAATATTTCATTCTCGCGTCGAGTCAACTTAGGGATAAATGCATGACTCTGTCTGTTGTGTTCAAGACTATATTTTATTAATTCTTCATTGACTTCATTTCCCAAATAGCGCTCTCCCGCATAAACTGCCTGAATAGCATTTATAAGTTCGTCAGTAGTTACGTTTTTAAAAAGATATCCATCTGCCCCATTTCTTAACATCGCTTTTATAAAACTCACCTGCGTGAAAGAAGTGAGACAAATGATTTTAATTTCAGAATGGGAGTCTTTAAACTGCTTACATAACATGACGCCATCTTCATGCCCGAGGTTAATGTCCAGAAGCAGGATATCTATGTTTTCCAAGTATGGTAGAATGTCTTCCTTGGTTTCGGCCGCACAGACCACACTTACATTATCAAAGTCGTTTAACGCCGTTTGAATTCCTTGTATAACAATACGATGGTCATCTAAAATACCAACTCTAATTGTCTTATCAGATTGCAATTTCATCTATTGGAATAAAAATATCCTTTTTCTGCTTAGCAGTAGTAGTGGTTTACCACTGATTTTGCTAATTGGCGGAATGCTCGCATAGCTTTTTGACAGATCGCATTACAGCACCTTGGATAAGATTATTTCCCATAAGCATCATTCGTCCCTCTACTCCGAATGACAATAACGCCATTAGCACCTCGCATGCCATAAATTGCCACATCTGAAGGATCTTTCAACAAACGAACAGATCTAATATTGTTTGCACTAATCTGGCTATCTACAGCAGAAAACTCGTATCCCATATCGTTGCCATCAAGGATAAATAAAGGACTATTGACACCTGCCAATGAGTTGACACCTCTAACACGGATTGTTGCAGAACTACCATCACCACTAACAGTGACACCAGGCAATGCCTGAATTTTATCTAAAAGAGTAGTTGTATTTTGATTAGCGATGTAGCCCTTTTCAGATTTATTTGTAGAAGCACATGAAAGGAAACAAGTGACAACAAACAAAACGATGATATTTTTAATGTAACTAGTCATTCTACAATTTAATATAATCCACAAACAATTCCCGTAAAATTACTCAAAACTTATTCCACATATCTTGCTCAATCATCTCACCACTGCATCAATATGTCTTATTGAATACGTTTGTTACAAGGTTCTGGGTAGCGATTTCAATTATAAACGTACTTAATCTTCAGACTTAAGAATGGTTTGATGCTCCTTATAAACACTCAGCCGTCCGTGAATCTATGAACCTCCAGAAAGGAAGCCTGAGTACTGGCAGGTAGTATAATGTACTTCTGCTATTCATTTTTGCTTTTCAAATCCATCTGTTGAGACTCTTTTTTTGATGCCTATCAAACCAAAAAAATAACATTCCTGCCTCCTTTCTGTTATTTTTGTGAAAACCTGCACCAATGGAAAAGATAGCTCCTTATAAAGCCAGTAACAAGATTCGCATCTTAACAGCAGGATCATTGTTTGACGGGCATGACGCTGCCATAAACATTATGCGCAGAATCATCCAACGGTCCGGAGCTGAAGTCATCCACTTGGGGCACAATCGTCCTGTACATGAAATCGTAGATGCTGCCATCCAAGAGGACGTGCAAGGAATCGCCATTACTTCTTATCAAGGAGGACACAACGAGTTCTTTAAATATGCTTATGATCTGCTTAAAGAAAAAGGCGCAGGACACATCAAACTATTTGGTGGTGGTGGCGGCACAATCCTTCCAACAGAAATTGAAGACTTACACAACTACGGCATAACAAGAATTTATTCTCCAGATGATGGTCGTGAGATGGGCTTGCAAGGCATGATCAATCATCTCTTAGAAGCTTGTGATTATCCAGTCGGCGCCCAATTAAACGGTCAGTTAAAAAAAGTAACCGCCAAAGATCATCCATCAATCGCTAGACTCATATCAGCAGTTGAGAATTATCCTGAGGACAATACGGCTTGGATTGATGAACTAAAAGAAAAAGTCAAAGACACAGACATACCTGTACTTGGGATTACTGGTACAGGTGGAGCAGGTAAATCAAGTTTGGTAGACGAACTTGTATTAAGGTATCTCAGACAGTTCCCTCAGAAAACATTGGGTATCATTTCCGTTGACCCATCAAAACGTAAGACAGGTGGTGCTTTACTTGGCGACAGAATACGGATGAATGCCATATCAGAATCAAGAGTATTCATGCGTTCGCTTGCGACTCGACAATACAATCTAGCCTTAAACAAGCACATAGATGCAGCCATCTCTATAATGAAACATGCTGGCTTTGACCTTATCATTTTAGAAACATCTGGTATTGGGCAATCCGATTCTGAAATAGTAGACCATGCAGATTTATCTGTCTATGTGATGACTCCAGAATTTGGAGCAGCTTCGCAATTAGAGAAAATTGACATGTTGGATTTTGCAGATATTATTGCCATCAATAAATTCGATAAACGAGGAGCTCAAGATGCATTGAGAGATGTCAAAAAGCAATACATGCGCAACCATGATTTGTGGGATACGCCAATGGACGAGATGCCGGTATACGGATCTATCGCTTCTCAGTTTAACGATCCAGGAGTCAATGCTTTATTTAATGCATTGATGCAAAAGCTTTTTCCATCCGAAATGAAAGCAATGGCTGTCGATGGTGAAAGCGAAAAACAATACATCATACCACCTGCAAGAGTTCGCTATTTGTCTGAAATTACAGAAACCATTCATCGATACGATCAAGAAACAGCGACTCAAAGTGACATCGCTCGTGGACTATTTTCACTAAAAAATAGTCGTGATTTAATTTCAAAACGAGAGGAGTCAGATCTTGCAATTAAAGCACTTGATGAAGTCCATGATGAATTGTCTCAAGAGTTAACTAAAGACAGTAAATTAATTTTGGACAACTGGGAAGAAAAAAAGAAAAATTACAAAGCTGATGAATTTGTGTATCAAGTCCGAGACAAAAAAATCACTGTTGACAACTACACCACTACCCTATCTCAAAATAAAATCCCCAAAGTGGTCTTACCAACATTTAAAGACTGGGGAGAAATTATCCGTTGGGTAAGGCAAGAAAATGTACCTGGTGAATTTCCATTTACCGCAGGTGTATTTCCTTTCAAAAGAAAAGGGGAAGATCCAACTAGAATGTTTGCTGGTGAAGGTGGGCCAGAACGTACAAATAAGCGTTTTCATTATTTATCAAGCGGTATGCCAGCAAAGCGTTTGTCTACTGCTTTTGATTCTGTGACCCTTTACGGGAATGACCCTGATCATCGCCCAGATATTTACGGCAAAGTAGGTAACTCTGGCGTCAACATCAGTTCACTTAATGATGCCAAAAAATTATACTCAGGCTTTGATCTTTGCAATCCAAAGACCTCTGTGTCCATGACCATTAATGGCCCAGCAGCAACCATCTGTGCCTTTTTTATGAATGCAGCCATTGACCAACAATGCGAATTGTATATAAAAGAACATAAGCTCGAACATTTGGTTGAAGCCGCGTTTGAAAAACATTACGATAAAAAAGGAATATCCAGACCAGTATATAATGGTGAAATACCTGATGGCAACGATGGCCTTGGACTCATGTTACTCGGCTTGACAGGAGATCAGGTTTTAGACGGTGATGTGTATAATCAATTAAAAGAAAAAGCGCTAAAAGCTGTCCGCGGCACGGTGCAAGCAGATATCTTAAAAGAAGACCAGGCGCAGAATACTTGCATTTATTCAACTGAATTTTCTTTAAAGTTGATGGGTGACATGCAAGAGTATTTTATCGATCAAGGCGTCCGCAATTTTTATTCTGTATCTATCTCTGGCTACCACATTGCAGAAGCTGGAGCAAATCCAATATCTCAATTGGCCTTTACCCTATCCAATGGTTTCACTTTCGTGGAATATTATTTAGCGCGAGGTATGGACATCAATGATTTTGCACCAAATTTGTCTTTCTTTTTTTCCAATGGTGTGGATCCAGAATATGCTGTTATTGGAAGAGTGGCCAGGCGTATTTGGGCCAAAGCCATGAAGTATAAATACAATGCCAACGAACGGTCTCAAAAATTAAAATACCACATCCAAACGTCTGGTCGGTCACTCCATGCACAGGAGATTGATTTTAATGATATACGCACAACGCTTCAGGCATTGTATGCCATTTATGACAATTGCAATTCACTCCATACCAATGCATATGACGAAGCCATAACAACACCAACCGAAGAAAGCGTACGACGAGCAGTTGCAATCCAAATGATCATCAACCACGAGTTAGGTTTAGCCAATAATGAAAACCCCTTACAAGGTGCATTCATCATAGAAGAATTGACTGACTTAGTCGAAGAAGCAGTCTTGGCAGAGTTTGATCGAATCACAGAGCGAGGAGGAGTCCTAGGTGCCATGGAAACCATGTACCAACGAAGTAAAATCCAAGAAGAAAGCTTGTATTACGAAACATTAAAGCACACTGGTGAATATAAAATCATCGGCGTCAATACATTCTTATCTTCCAAAGGGTCACCGACAATCATTCCAAAAGAAGTGATTCGTGCAACTACAGAAGAGAAGGAATTGCAGATAAAAAATCTAAATGCTATTCACACTGCAAAAAAAGAGCTCATACCTGATGCGATTAAATCACTGCAACAAATTGCGACGGAGAATGGGAATGTCTTTGACTCCTTAATGGAAGCGACAAAGCATTGTACGCTTGGACAGATTACAGATGCGCTGTTTGAGGTTGGGGGGCAGTATCGGAGAAGTATGTAGGGTTTTGCTTTAATTCTTTGATGGTATGATGTATGCCTAGCCAATTAAAATCAAATTGTCCGTTTGAATTTTAGCTCTTAAATGAAGTATCTTTGTGTTATCCTTTGTTTTTAAGGGTTTTTCTTAACAGATAAGTAATGAGTATAGGTTATAAAATATCCGATTTACAGAAAGAACAAGGCTTGTCAAGAGATGCTCTCGGTAAAAAAGTAGGTACTTCTGGGTCTGTAATTGGTCGATATGAGAGGGAAAAGATTACTCCTTCTATTGGAGTAGCTGCTAAAATTACCGATGCTCTCGATATATCACTTGATTATCTTACTGGTGCCACTTCTACCATTGTAAAGTATAAGAAAATGCTGTATCGCTTAGAGCTTCTCCAAAAAGTAAGTAAAAAAGAAAGAGATTCCATACTGCACGTGATGGATGATTTTTTGCAAACAGCTCAATTAACTACTCTCAACAAAAATTGATTTAATTATGAACTTGCAATATATTTCTGATAGTACTGGAAAAACAACAGGTGTATTTATTCCTATCACGGAATGGAATGAACTCAAATCTAAATACAAAGGCATTGACCAAGAGCAGATTGATATTCCTGCTTTGCAAATGAATGAAGTGCGAAAACGCCTTGACGATTATAAAAGTAACCCAAAAAACACTCTGGACTTTGATGCTACTATAGATGACATCGAAAAAGATTTGTAGATGCACAAAGCCATACTCTTACCTCTGGCTAAAGAAGATATTAAAGAAGCAGCTACTTGGTACAATTCTAAACAAAAAGGTCTCGGAAAACAATTTACTCAGGAAATCCGTAGTAAAGTTTTACTAATCAGACAAAATCCTGAAATCTCAGCTGTTAGGTATGACGATGTCCGTACTACCGTACTCGATGTATTTCCCTTTATGATTCACTATACCGTTATTGATGAGGAACAAACTATTATTATCTCTGCAGTATTTCATACTTCACTCAATCCTGATAGATGGAAAGCAAGAAAATAAAAAAACCGCTCCAAAGAGCGGCTTTATATAATTTATATTCTCCTATACTTTTCAAGAACCCAAAGAACAAGTGAAAGTTTGTATCGCTGAGAAACCTTCTGTCGCCAGAGAAATAGCACAAGTCGTTGGCGCATCTAGTCGAAAAGATGGCTACTTTGAAGGGAATGGTTATGCAGTCACCTGGACCTTCGGACACTTTTGT
>CALLFA010000093.1 GCA_937997635.1 uncultured Saprospiraceae bacterium
TAAAAAAAGAAGAAAACTGGATCTTCTATTACATCACCTTACCAAATCTGAGAGGTCCACCTGATTGTAAAACACATAAAGTCAAAACTATATAATGAATCTCTACAGACATTCAATCTCCTCTGCTATGTCTAAAACCAAGATATTGCAGTGTAATTTGTCTAATAACCTACTTACACAGCTCTTCATAAAGACCAGCTTGCTGAATTTAGGCATGAAAGAAGGAATAGGACGCAAGGACTGACAATTATTTAGTATTTTTAATCAACTGACAAACATAGCGTTACCCCATATAGTAGGTGCGGGTTCAACTGAAATGTATACGTCATGTTATGCCGTATACATTCCTTTGTGTTAGCTTCCATTAAAAAAGAAAAAAATCGAAAACCCGAAATGAGCGAATACGAATTAATTGACCAAATAAGAATGAGAACTGAAATGTATACAGGACATTCAAGTCCATCACATTTAAATTCATTTTTATCAGGATATTTTTTCGCAAAAATGAATGAAGAGGTAAAAGAAGAAAATCCTGAATTTCACGGTTTCCATGATTGGGTGGCAAATAAATTCGGTTATAATGAATCAACAAGTGGTTGGGCATATATGATTGAAGACCAAAGGGAAGACAAAAAAGAAGCCTTGTATTTATTCTATGAATTGCTTGATGAATATCGGGGAATAAAACATCGACAAATAGCAGAAATTGAATTTAAACACGAAAATAAAACTGATTTAACTTGGCGAGGATATAGCAGACTTCAAAAAGTTAGAGGAACAATCAAAGCAATTCCAAAACCATTACCAAAATACTTGACTATCCAAGAATTGAAACTAAAGGAAGATTGGTTTCAAATGGTCGCCAAAAATGACAAAGACGAAATTCTATTTTTGTGGAGTTCAACAGAACTGGAAAAGGTTTATTAAAGAGCAATGGAGATATTTGGAATCGAAAAAGACGAATGGAAAATTAAAAAAGTAAACGGAAGCTAACAAGGTGCGATCACAGCATATCCACTCGTTCCTCGTAGAGACGCTGGATGCACCCGATCCGTTGAACAACAACCCATCAATTAAAGTCTAATCAATCATCAGCAATAGGAGTATAATCACCGATTTTTGCTATCACAAAAATAAATGTGATCATGAAGGCATCTGTATTACTACACGAGTATAAATCTTTTTTAATTCTTAAAAATTATCGTCCAGAGACCATTAAGGCATACACAAAAACGATTCAACTATTTTTTAAATATTGCACGTCAGAGCAAAATAGAAAACAGACCAATCAATCTGTTCAAGATTATGCAAAGGCTTATTTAGTCAAGCGATTCCGTGATGGTAAATCGTGGAGCAGTGTGAATATGGATTATTCTGCTCTTATAATTCTATGCCGCCATATTTTAAAGATTGAATGGTCTTATGAGCTTATTCCTCGCCCGAGGGCTTTGAAAAAATTGCCACAAATCTTATCTACTCAACAGATAGAGATGATGATTAATGGAACTAAGAATCTAAAACATAAGACAATCATACTATTGCTTTACACCTCTGGCATAAGATCTAGCGAACTGGTTCATTTAAATATTGCGGATGTGTGTATGGATAGATGTCATTTACACATTCGATTAGGTAAAGGAGGTCGAGATCGCATTGTCCAGATACCTTCAATCACACTTGAATTTATTAGAGGCTACATATGGACATATAAACCTCGTAAGTATCTTTTCGTAGGTCAAGATAAGTCTACTAGATATTCTCAATCAAGTGTTAGAAATATAATACATCTGGCGGCACGGCGTCAAGGAATAACTCAACGTGTGAATACTCATTGTCTCAGACATAGTTATGCTACTCATCATATTATGTCAGGAACCGACCTAGTCACACTAAAAAAACAAATGGGACATGTCAATATAAAAACTACGATTAGTTATATTCACTTATGTCCAAACTGGGTTCAACAAATCAAACATCCTATAGAGAATCTAAACATAATTTCGCCAATGAATATGGTATCGGCTACATCATTAGAAAATACTCTGAAGACTATATCAAACAATATAAACCAAGTCTGAGAAAAATCAAGTTGTTGCGAAGTATGCGCATCTGTAAGACACCTGCTCTTGGTGGCAGAGTCATTGTTTGTACTCAGTGTCAATCCAAACACTACATCTATTTATCATGCGGTCATAGTCACTGTCCAATATGCCAAAGCATCAAGCGTGAGCAATGGATCGATAAACTTAAAAACGAACTGTATAATGTTCCCTATGTCCATATGATATTTACATTGCCTCATGAGTTAAACGGAGTCATCCGACGCAACCGATCTAATCTTTACAGTCTATTAATGCAAACTGCATGGAAGACTGTTGAGACAATCGCTAAAGACCCCGACAATATAGGAGGCAAACCAGGAATGGTAAATGTCTTACATACCTTTGGTTCTGACATGAAGTATCATATACATTGTCATGCTTTAGTCACATTTGGTGGCTTAGATAAACATGGCAAATGGCAGTATCCCAAGCGAAAAGCTAAATTGGCTAAATACACAAAAATCAATGAGACCTATAAAACAGCCTTCCTAAATGGGTTAAAACTGCTTTACAAAAAAGAAAAAATTGAATATCACCTGAACTTTGAAGAAGTTGAAAGTCTAGTCATCAATAAAAGTTGGGTGGTCCACAATACACCACCTACTATCGACACTTCAATATTAGAAAACTACCTGTCCCGCTACATTAACAGAGTTGCGATAAGCAAATCAAGAGTCAGTTATCTAAACGAACATCAAAAAGTAAGAATCCTATATAATGACTATGCAAATCAAGAGTCTGGAAAAGCAGCACCCAAAGCTTATAAAGAACTTAATCCTTTATTGTTCATTAATCAATTCTTACAACACATACTACCTCCTTACTTCCAGAAAACAAGACGCTATGGCTTACATGCCAACCCAACCAAAAAGAAGTATGCTCAACAAATACCAGAAACAATAAGACGCAATGGTCATACAGTCAGAACGGTAATACAGATTATCAATCAATTGATTAAAGAAAAACCCTACGAGTGTGCTAACTGCCAAT
>CALLFA010000094.1 GCA_937997635.1 uncultured Saprospiraceae bacterium
GAAAAGAAACGAACAATTCGCTTTCACCATGTCCATATGGAAGAAGATGCTGGGAAATCTGTACACGACATAGATCCAGCAAACTCCTTGATTGATTTGAATAGAGCTGGGACACCCTTGTTAGAAATCGTAACCGAACCAGACTTGCGGTCACCACAAGAAGTCTTTGATTTTATGTCGACGCTTCAACACCTTGTCAAGTATATCGGTATTTCTGATGCCAATATGGATGAAGGGCAAATGCGCGCTGACTGCAACGTTTCTGTCCGTAAAAAAGGAGAAACAACGCTCAACAATCGTTGCGAGGTAAAGAATGTCAACTCTAAGCGCTTTGCAAAAGAAGCTGTTGCCTATGAAGCAAAAAGACAAATCGCATTAATGGAAAAAGGTGAGCAAGTGGCCCAACAAACACTGCACTTCGATCCGGAAACAGGTCGAACCAGCAGTATCAGAGACAAAGAGGACGCTCATGATTATCGATATTTCCCTGATCCAGACTTGCCACCAGTCTTTATTACAGACGAACAGATAAAAGAGATCAGAGAAAAACTGCCCGTTTTACCTAAAGAAAAACGTAAAGAATACTTAAGTAAACACATCAATCAAGAACACATTAATGTCATTACACAAGAAATAGCATACGTCAATTATTTTGACTCATTACTGAGTGCAGGAATTCCGACTAAAGCAGCAGCGAATCATTTCGTCAATACCGTCCTGCCTGAAGTAAAAGAAAACTATGAAGATAAGCTCGATCAATTCCCACTTAGCATCTCAAAACAAGCAGAATTTTTAAATCTAATTGAGCAAGATAAAATAGTACGGACAACTGGAGTCCAACAACTCTTCCCTGCCCTATTGAAAAATCCAAGCAAGACTCCAACTGCGTTGTGCGAGGAATTAAATTTATTCCAATCCAATGATGGGGATCTTATTGACACCGTCATTCAACAAATCATTTCAGACAATCCAGATGAGGTTGCCAAATACAAAAAAGGCAAAAAGGGATTGATTGGATTTTTTGTTGGTCAGGCAATGAAACTAACAAAGGGGCAATCGAACCCTAAGGTGTTGCAGGAGAAGATCAGTAAAGCTTTGGAGTAGTGAAAACTATGGAATTGCACTTGGCGGAAACTGTATCATCTTCTGAGGCTTATCAACAAAAAAACTGTTCATGTTCTAATGGATTATAAACTCGAAAACAAGTGATGTATTTATCCCTATGCAAAAACAACATGTGTCAAAATAAGCGACAACAACAAGACTCCTCCCATTTTTAAAATTGTCAGCGAATCATATTGAATCAATTCTTTTATTCCTCTGAATCCATTTTTGGCACTGAATAAAACCACAAATAATAAAGCAATAAAAATCACCCAAAAAGCTCTGACAAAATAATTCATCTCTGGGTAATAATGGATGATGATTAAATGAAGAGGAATTGTACTTAAAAAACCAAGCAATGTTGCACGTCGATGTGGCGTCACCATAAAAGCAGCTGTGCAAATCAACACAACAATGCCACAATTAATGTAATACCGCAATTCATTTAAGGTATGCGTAAATGCTGCTTCTGGATTTTTGAATTTGACATAAAGCAGAACCAATCCCATTAAAATACCAGTAAATAAAGCAACTAAAATAGTGTTCTTTCCAGCCTTAACCACTTGTCGATCAGTTGCCGTTGTATTGATGTATCCTTTATAAATGTCAATAGAAAAAAGAGTTGCTAAAGAATTAAATGTAGAATCAACTGTACTCATCAATGAGGCAAATAAGGCACATAGAATAATCCCTTTAACACCAACCGGTAAATAATTTTTTACCAAATAAGGAAATGCCATATCAGGCTCGGACAATCCGTTCTCTCCCAATATGCCATATAAGGCAATGCCAGGAACGACAATTAATACCGCCATTACATATTTCATCACTCCACCAGTCATCAAACCGATTTGAGCATGTCTCAAACTCTTTGCAGCAAGAGATCTTTGCATGATGGTTTGATTAGCACACCAATAATTAATGTTGAGTAAAAACAAACCAAACATGTGTGTCCAGGGTAAAGTCGGATGATCAGCTGGTAAATACAAATGCATCAATTGTGGTGTTTTCACATACAACTCTCGCCAACCACCTAGATTATGAATAGCTACAAATAAGACCACAAAGCCGCCAGTCAATAAAATAGAAAATTGGATAATGTCTGTTTTCACAACTGCATTTAATCCACCCAAGTACGTATAGATCGCTGAGAAAATACCAAGGCCAATAATCAACACACTAATGCGTGTAATTCTATCTGCGCTTATAACCGATAAATATTCGTCAAAGACAAGGTCAGCAGCATAAGCACCCCAAAATAACGCGGCACCAAGCGTGATGGTAGAAAAGATGAGCAAATTGGCTATACTGTAAAATAAACCTACCGTTTTGCCAAGTCTTTTTTGGATGTATTGTGTCACCGTAATGACTTTTTCTCGAAGAAAAAGAGGAACAAAAATAAAGGCTGCCATTAGTATTCCTTGCACAGCATTTATTTCAAGACTTGCTTGAGCTAAGCCAAATAAATAAGCCGAACCCATCATGCCTAAAAATTGATAGCCATTAATATTTGTGGCTATGCTGGATAAAGCAATGGATGGCCACCGCAAATTTCTGGAACTTAAAAAATACTCTTCGATCGTAGAATCTTTGGATACTCGACCAGAAATAGCAACCATGAAAATGGCAGCAAAGTAAGTCAGAACAATTCCTAGATCAAGCATTTATGTAATGTACAAATTATCTTAAGACCTGATGCCCGCTCCCAAAGGAGTATCAGGTATAATTAAAGGTTTTCTACCTTGTGCTTCTGGCATTGAAAAAGTTTTTATTTTCGGCAATACAGAATGAGCAAACAATTTACATTCACTCGCATGTGGGTAACCAGAAAAAATAAAGGCGCGAATCCCCATGTCCATATAGCGATTTATTTTAGCCAGTATTTGGTCTGGAGTTCCTACCAAAGCAGCACCACATCCAGATCTGGCCCTTCCAATACCAGTCCATAGATTATCTTCTACAAAGCCGTCATCTTCTGCTAGTTCTCGCATCTCAGCTTGTCTCGATACTCCATATGATTTAGCATCTAAGGCACGTTCTCTAATCTCTTTACCTTTTTCATCGTCCACATAACTCATCAAATCTTTTGCTGCGCGTCTTGCTTCTTCTTCTGTCTCTCTGACGATGACATGTATACGAAGTCCGAAATCTACTTTGCGATTGTAAGCCGCGGCTTTATCGCTCATATTTTTCATTAATTCCATCAGACGATCTTCTGTCTCTGGCCACATCAGATAGACATCACAATGCTCTGCACACAAATCTACTGCAGGTGGCGAGTACCCTCCGAAATACAACAAAGGTCCACCATTGGTTTGATATGGTTTTACTGGATCTGTATTGTCTAATTGTATGTTGTAATAATCTCCTTTGAAGTCAATGGCATCTTGAGTCCAGCACTGCTTTAGTATTTCAATGACCTCTCTTGATCGCTGATATCTTTTTGCTGATTCCATTTTAGTTCCTGGCAAATCTGAAGAGATAATATTGATTGTCAATCTTCCTTTTAGCATGTGATCTAGAGTTGCGATGGTCCTTCCAAGCATCGGCGGATGAACTTCTCCGCAGCGGATAGCAGCCAAAATATTTATTTGAGAAGTTAGCGGAGCAACAGCCGATGCAAATGTCAAGGTATCTTGTCCAACTTGGTATGAGGACGGACACAAAATATTTCTGTATCCTAATTTATCTGCTGTGAGTAAGACATTAGACGTATTCGACCAATCACTTTTATAGCGCATATCATGTCTACCTAGAAATTCATCATCCCCATTGCATAGCGGTGCAAACCATGCCACTTCAGCACCTTCAAGATGCGGCGAACGTATTGAAATTAGGGGCTCCTTCATAACAACAATTAGACTATTCTGATTACAATCGAAATTTAGATGAATCTTTTGGGAATGAGCTTATTGAGATAGCTTTTTTTTAATATCTAACAAGTGTTATGAGGTGGCTAATTCTCTTCCCGTAAATCAGTTGAGGAGTAGTCGGAAAACGGAGGGTAAGAAGGTGGTTTACTTAAAATCAAATCACTGATGACTATTCAACATTATCCAAGCCGATCAAGCAAATGAATCATCTCCTTTCTCAACCGCTTAAGTCGATCGACTACGGACTTATTTGTATGTTGCTTTTTGTGTTTGAGTTCGTTTTTTGCTCCTTCGATGGTAAAACCTTTTTGCTTAACTAAAAAGTAAATTCGCTCAATGTCTTGAATGTCTTTTTTAGTATACGCTCGATCACCATGTCTGTTCTTTTTTGGTTTTAAATTGGTAAATTCTGTTTCCCAATAACGTAAAGTAGAATTGGATAAACCAAACATCTTAGAGACTTCACTAATAGAGTAATAGAGTTTGGTTAAATTCTCTAGAGAAATTCTTGTTTGCAGTTCTGACACATAACGAATTTAAGATTTATGATCGAAGTAAAGTGTCTTGATTGAGTAAACATGAGAAGTGAATCTCTGCAGTGGTCAAAATTAAGGTTTACCCTAGCTTTTACTGTTGTAAGTGAGCATATATTTGACTCATTACTTTTACTAGTTTTATGAGATTAACCCTCTCAAATGCCTTATAAAATCTGTGTGTATTTATTCTTTATTACTATTGGTCGCTGAAGACTTTTTATTTTGGTCTACAAGTGAATGATCTGGGTTCGTACCCAAAGCAATCTTTGGCTAATCCAGATTACAATTAAACTGAAACTGATCCTTCCTTTGGCACAACCATTCGAGGGATCAGTTTATGTGACGTACTTACGCCACGTTGCTCTTTTCAACACATTTTGGCTACCAACATTATTTCCGCTACCAACATTATGTCCCTATGGGACATTAATAAACTATGCTTTAAAGTCCCATAGGGACAACACATGGGTAGTAAATTAACAAGATGATCAGTCATTGTGCCGTAGGTACAACACATGGGTAGAAAATTAACAAGATGATCAGTCATTGTGCCGTAGGTACAACATGTGAAATTTAATCAGTTTTTCTGTACGGACAATACGATGCATCTTTCTGACAATATTGGCTACCCATTTTATGTTACGTACCTACGGCACGTCGCATTTTCAATACATTTTTGGCTACCAACATTGTGTCCGCTACCAACATTATGTCCCTATGGGACATTGATAAACTATGCTTCAAAGTCCCGTAGGGACAACACGTGGGTAGTAAATTAACAAGATGATCAGTCATTGTGCCGTAGGTACAACATGTGAAATTTAATCAGTTTTTCTGTACAGACAATACGATGCATCTTTCTGACAATATTGGCTACCCATTTTATGTTACGTACCTACGGCACGTCGCATTTTTCTATATATTTTTGGCTACCAACATTATGTCCCTATGGGACATTAATAAACTATGCTGCAAAGTCCCGTAGGGACAACACGTGGGTAGTGAATTATCATCCTACAGTCATTGTGCCGTAGGTACAAAACCCGTTTCACATAATCGGTTTAAAAATATATCTTTCATCATATTCAATGTCAAAGGAATTCAATAATTCTATATATTCTTCTCTAAATGATTTATTCTTATGGTGTTCCTTTTGGTTTTCAATGTATTTAACAACTCTTGGTACATCAGATTTACTGTAAGAAAACGCCCCAAATCCAGCTTGCCAAGAAAATCTATTTTTTACGAAGCCACTTGCATTGATGAATTTTGATGAATCTTGCTTTACCTGCTTCATTAATGTGGATAATGATTGATTTGGACGCAGTCCAAATAATAAATGTATGTGATTTGGCATTCCATTTATTTGAAGCATTTTGTGTCCATGGTTTTGAACTATTCCTGTGATGTATTTATATAAATCTGTTTCCCATTCGATTGAAATAGAAGATTGCCAATTATTTACTGCAAAAACTGTCTGTATATGAATTTGTGTGTATGTATTTGCCATAGCTGAATTATTATTACATATCTGACGGCGCGGTATACTATTAATTTTAAACTAACGAATTAGGTCCAAAGTGAAATTGATGAATTGTAAAGCTTTAATCTTTGTTGTTAACTTATACCATCAACTGTGAATATAATATTTCTTAATTAATATATTATTCCAAAAGCAAAATTATTCCTTACCTCCAGCACATTGAATTTTCATTACATTCTTGGCTACCAGCATTATGTACCTAAGGAACATTAATAATCGAAGACTATGCTGCAAAGTCCCGCAGGGACAACACATGGGTAGTAAATTAACAGGATGATCAGTCATTGTGCCGTAGGTACAACATGTGAAATTGATTCAGTTTTTTCTGTACGGACAATACTATGCATCTTTCTGACAATATTGGCTACCATTTTATGTTACGTGCCTTAGGCATGTCGCATTTTTCTACACATTCTTGGCTACCAACATTATGTCCGCTACCAACATTATGTCCCTATGGGACATTGATAAACTATGCTGCAAAGTCCCGTAGGGACAACACGTGGGTAGTAAATTAATAGGATGATCAATCATTGTGCCTTAGGCAAAAAACCATCAATCAAATCATTTGCAAACTATATACTAGCCGTCAACAACAACTCTAAGGCCGTATACTTCATCTTATGTCTTTTGGCTAAATGTTCATTTGTCAATCGACCTTTATACGCAAATACCGCATTTCTTATACCAGCGTTTTCGAACAACAATTGATTGATGTTCTTTTTGCTACCAATTTTTAAAATAAGCGGAGTCAAAATATTACTTAATGCTTGAGAGGCAGTTCTTGCGACTTTCGAAGCGATATTTGGGACAGCATAATGGATGACATCGTGTTTGATAAATGTCGGCTTTGCGTGACTCGTCATTTTCGAAGTCTCGATACAACCACCTTGATCAATACAAACATCTATAATAACGGAACCAGGTTTCATATGGCTGACCATTTCTTCTGTAACGATGATTGGCGACCGATCTGTTTTGGAATGGACTGCTCCGATTACCACATCAGCGCTCATCAATTGATAAGCTAGATATTCGGGATTCAAAGACGAGGTATGTAAATGTCTACCCACCCTTGCTTGTATCCGGCTGAGCTTGTTAAAATCATTATCAAAAATTCGGACAGATGCACCGAGAGCAATTGCCGTCTTAGTCGCATATTCTCCAACAACACCAGCACCAATAATCAATACTTTCGCAGGAGGCACGCCCACAACACTACCTAATAAGGAACCTCTGCCACCATTTACATTATTCAATAATTCTGCTGCTGTGAGTATGGCACTTTTACCTGCTATTTCGCTGTGGATTTTCACAATTGGGTAAGAACCGTCTTCTGCTCTGTACATGCTAAAGGATATTGCTATGACTTTCTTCGCCATCAATTTATCAAGATAAGCTTGATTAACCGCAGGCATATGCAACGGGGTGATTAGTATTTGATCTGTCTTTAAATAGTCGAGTTCTTCAATGGTTGGTGGCGATGCTTTGACAATGACATCAGATTCATATACAGTTTTGATGTCCGTCATTATTGCACCTGCTTCGCTATAATGATGGTCAATGTAATTTGAATCTTCGCCTGCATTTCGCTCGACAACGATCCGATGACCATATCCTGTTAACGTCCTGATAGACGGTGGCACTATGGGCACACGATGTTCATTATCGTCTGTTTCTTTTGGAATTCCGATAGAAATATGGTTATCCCCTTGCTGCACTTCAAGCGTTTCTACTTGAGATTCATACTGCCCTTTAGAAAAAAATGTAGAGAAGCGGTAATTCTTAACTGATTCATCCATGTGTTAGACCTTGAATTAAGCTAACGTTTGATATAAATGTACAATTTTTCGCTTGGAATCGCCTATAACTTCCATCTTGATGCGATTGCACTTGGGTAGAATGTCATTCGCAATTTCAGGCCATTCAATAAATACTGGTCGGTGACTGTACAAGTATTCTTCGAGACCGATATCTTGTGCCGCTTCAATGTCATCGAGTCTATACAAGTCCATATGATACACAATGCCATCAGGCGAATTGTATTCATTAATAATGGAATACGTAGGGCTAGACACTTCATCTTCTACTTGAAGTAACTTTCCAAAACTTTTAATGAGCCTTGTTTTTCCGGCTCCTAAATCTCCTGATAAGCAAAATATGGGTGAAAAAACACCATCTTTTAGTATATGTTCAGCTATTGAAATCAAGTCAGATTCGGTCTCTGCGACGTATGTTTTCTCTCGATCCATCACTCTTTCTGTATAATTAAAAAAACTATTGCAAAAGTTCCTCATAATTAGGTCTTTATATCCCAATTTCAAAGGAAATACTGCTTAAAAATGAGTACCTTTGTACCCTGATATTGAAGACAAAATATGACACAAAAATCTAAAAATTACGACGCGAGTAAAATTACCGCTTTAGAAGGCCTTGAAGCGGTGAGAATGAGACCTGGCATGTACATCGGAAGTACAGATAGCAAAGGTCTTCATCACTTGGTTTGGGAGGTAGTTGATAACTCAATTGATGAGCATTTGGCTGGTCATTGTACTCAGATAAGCGTTCGGATTCTCAAAGGAAACAGTATTAGTGTTACAGATGATGGAAGGGGTATTCCAACAGGTATGCACGAAAAATTGCAAAAGTCAGCGCTTGAAGTGGTAATGACTGTTCTTCACGCTGGAGGTAAATTTGATAAAGACACCTATAAGGTTTCTGGTGGTCTACACGGTGTAGGTGTATCTTGTGTCAATGCGCTTTCTGATTATGTGAAGGCTGAAGTGCATAGAGATGGAAAAGTGTATGTACAAGAATACAGTGAAGGTATACCCAAAGCTGATGTAGCAATGGTTGGAGAGACGTCTAAAACAGGAACAACAATTACCTTCCATCCTGATACAACCATATTCGAAGAAACGGAATACAAGTGGGATATACTCGCAAATCGTTTGAAAGAGCAATCTTTCCTTAATGCGGGTTTGAAACTACTTCTCATAGATGAAAGAGAGGAAGAGATTAGAAAAGAAGAATTTTACTCTGATGGAGGTTTAGTAGAATTTGTCAAATACCTTGATGAAACAAGAACACCTCTAATTGATACGCCCATTCACGTCAAGGGTAAAGAAGAAAATGTTGAAATAGAAGTCGCCTTACAATACAACACCAGTTATTCTGAGAATATTTACTCATTTGTCAATAACATTAGCACAAGAGAAGGAGGTACACATGTCAGTGGTTTTAGGAGAGCTGTCAATCGGGTGTTCACTAAATATGGTGAAGACAACGGCATGTTTAGCAAACTAAAATTCAAGATTTCTGGTGAAGATTTTCGTGAAGGACTCACCTCTATTGTCTCTGTTAAAGTGCCTGACCCTCAATTCAAAGGTCAAACGAAAGGAGAACTAGGAAACTCTGAAGTTACAGGTATCGTATCAAGAGCAGTTGGTGATGTACTCAAGGCGTACTTGGAAGAAAATCCAAAGCAAGCTAAGCGAATCGTAGAAAAAGTCATCCTTGCTGCAACTGCTAGAGAAGCTGCGCGCAAAGCAAGAGACATGGTACAGCGTAAAAATGTTCTTGCTGGTGGTGGTTTACCTGGAAAACTGGCAGATTGTACATCTAAAGACCCCGTAGAATCAGAGATTTTCTTAGTTGAGGGTGATTCTGCAGGTGGTACTGCCAAACAAGGCAGAGACAGAATGTTTCAGGCAATCCTTCCTTTGAGAGGCAAAATCTTAAATGTTGAAAAAGCACTAGAGCATAAGATCTATGAGAATGAAGAGATCAAAAACATGTTTACAGCGCTGGGTGTCAGCATTGTGGAAAAAGAAGGTGAACGCAGCTTAAATATCGATAAACTCAGGTATCACAAAATAGTCATCATGTGTGATGCCGACGTTGATGGTAGCCACATTGTCACACTCATACTTACTTTCTTCTTCAGATATATGAGACCATTGGTAGAACAGGGATTTATTTACGTTGCAGCGCCGCCATTATATCAAGTAAGTAAAGGTAAAAAATCAGTCTATTGTTGGAACGAAGAAGAACGCCAAAGTGCTATTGATGTTTATTCTGGAGGAGATCCTGAAAACGTAGGCAGCATTAAAATCCAACGATATAAGGGGCTTGGTGAGATGAATGCAGAACAGTTATGGGAAACAACGATGGACCCTGCTGAACGAATTCTACGCCAAGTATCTATCGACCATGATTTAGACGCTGATCGAACATTCTCTATGTTGATGGGAGATGAAGTCCCTCCAAGGAGAAAGTTCATCGAAGAAAACGCGAAATACGCGAATGTGAATGTCTAGCATTGTGAAGCTGTTCTTTGTAAAGTGTGGTTGAAATGACCTCACGTGTAAAGACCATTTCGATTGATTACGTTAAAAATTGTATGATCAAGACGAGACATCTTTGGCTTTAAGATCAGTTATTATATAAACATTCATATTTTAAGCTATCTTTGCACCCTTAAATCCAAATATTTTATGACAAGCACGACACAAACAAATACAAAATTCAAGGTAAAAGATATTAATCTTGCCGCATGGGGCCGAAAAGAAATGGATCTCGCAGAAGCAGAGATGCCAGGTCTGATGGCACTTAGAGAAGAATACGGTGCTAGCAAACCTTTAGCTGGAGCTAGAATTGCCGGATGTCTACACATGACAATCCAAACAGCAGTTCTTATAGAAACATTAACTGAGCTGGGAGCTGAAGTAAGTTGGTCGTCATGTAACATCTTTTCTACACAAGATCACGCAGCTTCTGCAATTGCTGATGCTGGCGTTCCTGTTTATGCCTGGAAAGGAATGAACGAAGAAGAGTTTGACTGGTGTATCGAGCAAACATTATTTGCATTTGAAGATGGGAAGCCATTAAACATGATACTTGACGATGGTGGAGATTTGACAAATATGGTGTTGGATAGATACCCAGAATTAGTTGCAAACATCAAAGGTATCTCCGAAGAGACGACTACAGGTGTGCACAGATTATACGAAAGAGAAATCAATGGCACACTTGCACTGCCAGCGATCAACATCAATGACTCGGTTACCAAGTCAAAATTTGATAACAAATACGGGTGTAAAGAATCATGTGTTGATGCAATAAGAAGAGCGACAGACGTCATGATGGCAGGTAAAGTGGCTGTCGTTGCCGGATATGGAGATGTTGGTAAAGGATCCGCTGCATCATTAAGAGGCGCTGGTTGTCGAGTGATCGTAACAGAAATAGATCCTATATGCGCGCTTCAAGCGGCAATGGATGGTTTCGCTGTGAAGAAAATGGCTAATGCTATCCCACAAGCTAATATCGTTGTAACTGCAACGGGTAACAAAGACATTTTAACCGAAGAGCATTTCAAAGCAATGAAAGACAAGGCAATTGTATGTAACATCGGGCACTTCGATAATGAGATTGATATGGCGTGGTTGAACGGTACGCATGGTGCTTCTAAAATTGAGATTAAGCCTCAAGTAGATAAATACACCATTGATGGTAAAGACGTGATTGTATTGGCTGAAGGTCGTTTGGTAAATCTAGGTTGTGCTACAGGTCACCCATCATTCGTGATGTCAAACTCATTTACGAATCAAGTATTGGCTCAATTGGAGTTATGGCAAAACAGCGACAAGTATGAAAACAAAGTATACATGTTGCCAAAGCACTTGGATGAGAAAGTAGCGAGACTACATTTAGAGAAAATCGGTGTTGAACTGGAAGAGCTATCGCAAGATCAAGCTGACTACATTAATGTGAAGAAAGAAGGTCCATTTAAGCCTGAATATTACAGGTACTAGAAACGGATTTTTGTAGATATAGCAGAGGCTGTCGTGTTGATCCACGGCAGCCTCTTTTTGTTTCAAATCTGAAACATTTAGGCTTATACAAGCATTTTACTGCTCTTACAACTGATTATCCTCCTATTTGTTAAATTATGATTTTGTCTAGAGGATATAAATGATCATCTAAAAATTTAATAAGCATTATCAATTATTAAGTATATTGATTAAAAACTACCTCAATTGGAAAATCAAATCCGATCTAAAAAAGACTTCTTTGCGGAATGGCTAGAAAAGCTGCAGCAAGAGAGTTGGCAGTTGGAGTTGCTGATTTCTGGGTTGGCGTTGTACGGGATTTATGCGTCCCAAGATGTGATTACAAGTTTAGAATATTACTTTACAGTAAACAATAATTCGAGCTTTGGATTCATACCTTTTATCATTATAGACATACTATGGATTAGCCGAACTATTTTTTTGATCAATTTACTCATTCATATTATTGTGAGAGGCTTTTGGATAGGTGCTATCGGATTGAGGTATGTATCTGGAGATATTGATTATAAAGAACTCAACTACTCTGATCGATTCACCAGTTATTATAAAAAGAAAATTGGTTCTTTTGATGGATATATTGAAAAACTTGAAAACTTTAGTAGCGTCCTATTTTCTTTTACGTTTCTTTTATTTTTCTTATTAGTGTCATTTTTCTCATTTAATCTAATCATCATAGCAAGCCTGTCCCTTTTAAATAAAATACCATTCTTAACAATTGAAATTGGAAAAACTAGCATTCTCGTGATATTGGGTTTCTGTTATTATTTAGCTGGGATGATAGTCCTGGTAGATTTTTTAACCAATAGCTCTTTAAAGAAAACACGAGACAAAACAATAAATGGAGTTTATTTTTGGATCTATCGTTTTTATTCAATTGTTTCTTTATCCTTTTTGTACAGACCAATCCTATTAAATTTCCTTGATAATAAATTTACTAAACGACTCTTTTACATGTCTGGCCCATATATAATTTTACTTCTTTTTTTTAGTGGCATCAATATAGACAGACATGAATATTTTCCCACATTTTCAACTAATGACTCTAATTACCATTTGATCTCAGAAAACATTATAAATTTTAATTACTATGACGACAAACGAAGAGAGTATGTTGAATCATTAGAGGTTTTAGGCAAACGTAAAAGAAGGCCTTCAATAAAAACAATCAGCTTAAGTCAATATGAAGTAGATAAGTCTGAACTTTCATTTTTCCTCGAATATGAGCTAGGTGACACAAAGGAATTAGAGTACAATAATGATTCTCTTTATAAGTATAGAAAAGGTGGACTGCGTCATAGCAGACAAAACAATAAAGCCAAAGATCAAATAATTCAAAATATCGTTGATCGCGAACTCCATGATATAAAACTCTCTGCTAAGTACGGAACATCGGATTCATTAAATAATGTAATTACTACTAAGTATGGTGATTTTGATGATAATAAAAAAGAATTAAGAGACAGGATTGTTGAATCCTATGAACTAGAAAAAGAAAAATACGAAAGACAAAAATCTAAGGATATTAAGAATGCAATTATAAATTTATATGACATTCGTCTAAATAATCAAGCTATCCGAGGAAATTTAGATTGTAAATATTATATTCATCCAAATATGATGGAAAAAGGACTTCTGTGTTATTTGAACATTGACACTTTATCATATAAAGGTCATATGATTTCAGTAAGAAAATCGAATAAATCTTTACTAAACATACCATTTAGAAAAATAAAACAAAATTAATGAAACAGATATTAACAATTGGAGGCATTATAGGAATTATCAACATTATTCTTGGATTAATAATCAAATATACAATCGGACCAAGTATTTTACTTAAAGGGTCCTATATGGCATTCAGCTTTATCTTCGCTATTGTGTTGTTAGTTGTACTTGGCAGAAAATATTTGCGAACAGAAGACTTTCCATCCCTAAATTACGGTGACGCTTTAAAACATCTTTTTCCAGCTGGATTATTAGCAGGTATTATCGCCACAATCTTTGCAACTTTTCTGTATCAAAATGATACTGAAATGAAGCAAGCTTTCCAAGAACTTGGAGTTAAAGCAGCCCAGGCTGGAGTAGAATTTGCGGCAAAAATTGGTGGCGAAGATGAGGCTCAAATAGAATTATTGAAGGAAGAAGCTGCTCAAGAAATCTTATCTAAAGGAGACAGCGGTTATCCGTTTAAATTTTCAAATTTACCGTCAAATATATTTAACTTATTGATCAGTTCATTAATTAATGCACTAATAGCATCGATCTTTGTGAGATACAAAAATGTAAAGGCTTAATTAAATGACTAAATCTTTTCTTACAACTTATATGTAATAATATATAAAAAGGTTGTTGTGTTTCACGGCAGCCTTTTTATTTAAACTTGAAATCAGGAGACCAACTAACTATGCTGAACCTAAATCTTCAGTTCGTCCACTCCACCCCCCACGAATCAAATACAATACAGTTACTTTTGTCTTTTAAGATATAATCAGTAAGACCAAATTCTTGTATTTTTGATTCACAATTTCTTATTCATTAATCCGCTTATTCAAAGACTTGCTATTATTTGCCGCCAATACCTCTTATTTATTTTTTGTATCTACTCATTATTGTGCCATGCTACCTTATACCAAGTTGGTCCAGACAAAACCTACACATCTCCCAATGCGCTCTATAGCGCCAATGTTGTACAAGCAGGTGACACCATTGAAATTGACGCTGCTGACTACATTGGACAAGAATCATTGGCAGTGTGGTTTGCAAATGATTTAGTGATCAGAGGTGTCGGTGGCAGACCACATCTTATCGCTGATGGCGCATATATTTTTGGCAAAGGCATATGGGTATTAGCAGGTAACGATATCACTGTAGAAAATATTGAATTCTCTGGTGCTTCTGTGCCCTCAGAGAATGGATCAGGTATTCGTGTGGATGGTTTCGGGTTTACCATACGTCATTGTTATTTTCATGATAATGAGAATGGCATCCTTAGTATTAACACGCCCAATAATGGAGATATTCTTATAGAGCATTCAGAATTTGCTCATAATGGATTTGGAGATGGATTTACACATAATGTTTACATCAACTCAGCCAACAGTTTGACATTCAGATACAACTACAGCCACCATGCGATTATTGGTCACTGCCTAAAATCAAGAGCGGATCAAAATTTTATTTATCACAACAGAATAATGGATGAACAGACCGGAATCTCTAGCCGTTTAATCGACATTTCAAATGGTGGATTTTCTATCATCATGGGTAATTTATTGATGCAAGGACCAAATGCAACAAATAATAATTTAATCGGCTATGGTTTAGAAGGACTCACCAATCCATCTCCCGAGTTATATGTCATCAATAATACGTTTGTGAATAAACGAGCAACCTCTTGTATATTTTTATCGATTCAAAATGGAACAAGTATAGCGAACGTGAGTAATAATATTTTTGCAGGTACAGGTACGATTGTTCAAGGCACTACTACTTCTTATGTGTCAAACTATGTAAATACAAGCATTAACCAATTGAATTTTGAAGATGAGCCAAACTTTGATTATCAGCTTACAAGCAATTCACCAGCCAAGAATATTGGCACAGCTATTTCTAATGCTGGCACCTATTCATTAACACCAATTGTCTCCTATGACCACCCAACTTCTTTTGAATCAAGAGTTATTTCTGATGGAACAATCGATATCGGTGCCTATGAATTTGGTAACAATGTGATCCCAACAACACCAATTAAAAAAGACATGACAATAGAACTTGGTGACATCTTAATCGAGGACACTAATCACGGTGTTATATTGACAGCACCAAATGGCAATTGCTATCGATTAAAAGTAGACAATGCAGGGAATCTGACGACTGAGTTTGTAGACTGTAATTGACTATCTAACAGTAAGAGTAAAATACCAACTTGGTCCACTAAATCATAATTCTGCTTTATTATCAACATGTAGTATCTCAACGAGTCGACTGAAAAATCAGATAAGGCGAAGTGGATGTGATTTTTACATTAAATCTACTCACCCCCACCCTCTGTTTTCAACGTCGGATAATCAACACCCAACTGCTCCAAATAACTATCAAAGCGACTCTCATCATAATAATATTTCTCCAACTGCTCTCTAAATTCACCTTGTATCTCCGTATTCAAATAAATAGCTGGTGAGTCATCTTCAGTCACCATCGGTACATATGCTTCTTTCATGCCTTGCTCTTCTTTGAAATATGTCCAAGCTGCTTCGACTTTTTCTGGTTGCAACAAGAAATCCAAAATGGTCATCGCCTCTACTTTAGCTCCAGCAACAACACCTTTGTGTGCTATTGGTGTTGCCATCGCGATCGCATTGGACCAATGGTGCCCTTGCAAGCCTGGTATATTAGAGGGAAAGCGCAGGGTAACTGTCGGCAATTTCCAAGATATATCTCCGATGTCATCAGATCCTCCACTGATGAATCTTGTGGTAGGAATGCCTATCGTATCTAATTTTGTGGATAATCCATCGTAGCGTTCTGGT
>CALLFA010000095.1 GCA_937997635.1 uncultured Saprospiraceae bacterium
TTTAGATGAATCGCCACCTAACTCTATATTTCGTGTCGAATATGACGAAGGATTCAATGTGGTGAAGGCTAAGATGCTTGTTCACGAAAATAAGTTTTATTTCATACAAGTGTTTACAACAAAACCGCATAGTCTAAACAATGACAGCGACACATTTTTAGACTCATTTAGTCTATATACTGGTTGATGCTCGCACCTGTATTAGCAGTCGATAACTGCCTAAACACAATCTAAAATTGTACCTTTCTTTTCAAGTAGAATCCGAAAGGATGAGTCATTAGAAAAATTCCATGGCGCCAATTGTCTCTATTCACTAATAGGCATCATGCACAACATGATGTGTCCCCAAGATTTAGGACATCAAAATAACGTAAATTGTTAACAAATAAATCTTGGATAAATGAAACGCAGGAAGTTTACCCCGTCCTTTAAGACTAAGGTCGTTTTAGACGCTCTCAAAGAGCGACAGACAACATCAGAATTAGCAGTTAAACATCAGATTACTCCGCAACAAATTAGTACATGGAAGCGAGAATTCCTTAATGGAGCTGAACAGGTTTTTGGCAGTAAAAAGAAAAGTCAAAAAGACCTAGCGCAACAAGAAAAAGAAGAGTTATTAAAGGTCATAGGCCAACAAAAAATAGATATTGATTTCCTAAAAAAAGCATTGATGTGAAGACCTTGAAAGAGAAACGTCAATTGGTTGATCGGTCGAATCTGGATTTAAGTTTGCAGAGACAATGTGATCTGATTGGCATTCATAAATCTGGTATATATTATAAACCAAAAGGAGAATCAGATTTAAATCTAGAGTTAATGAGATTAATGGATGAACACTATTTGGACCATCCGTACAAAGGGGCTAGGCGTATGCATGTCTGGTTGTCAAAGGACCTAGGTTATCAGGTCAGCCTAAACCGAGTATGTCGTTTGTATTATAAGATTATGTGCCTGAGAAGCTTATTACCTGGGCCACATACGTCAAAACGCAACAAGGAACACAAGGTTTACCCATACCTACTAAGAGATCTGGAAATAAACAGACCAAATCAAGTTTGGCAAACAGATATCACATATATACCTATGCCCAAAGGTTTTATGTACCTAACAGCAATAATTGATGTACATAGTAGATATATAACTGGATGGTCATTATCTAATACAATGGAAGCAGAATGGTGTACAGAACTCATGAATGAATCAGTATCAAAACATGGTGCACCAGAGATCATCAATACAGATCAAGGTGCACAATACACAAGCGAAATATTTACAAATTGTATTAAGAATCTGGAAAACACAAAGCTGAGTATGGATGGTAAAGGTAGAGCAACTGACAATGCATACATAGAAAGATTTTGGAGAAGCATTAAGTACGAATGCATATACATCAATCCAACATCAGATGTCATAGAATTAGAAAGATTGATCCGTAAGTATATTAGCTATTATAATGAGAATTTACGACAGAGAAATCTGGAGAATCAAACGCCACAGTTTGTATATTGTCAAGCAGCATAGTTTTCCACAAAAAGTTGTGGAAATTAAAAGAAGCAAAATATAGTAATAATTGTAATATGTTATTTAAGATAACATATTTAATGGTCCCACTTCGTGGGGGTCACATCAGTGCTTTTGTAGAAGCCAAGATGCATCCTTGTAGGCTTCATTACTATATTCTGCCCTTATCTTTGATATACAGTTTAAGGGTGTTAAAAAATTGTTAGTCGAGCCTCTGAAAAGTCAGAAGGCTCTTCTTTTTTTGGACAACTTCGAAACTCTTTAACTACAGTTCACACTTTACTTAGTCAACTAAATTCATACTATCTAAACGATTGTTAAGCCTAATTTATAGCTGTTGTGCTTTTGTAGAAGCGAAGATGCGTCCTTGTAGGTTTCATTACTATTTTCTGTCCTTATCTTTGACATACAGTTTAAGGGTGTTAAAAAATTGTTTAGTCGAGCCTCTGAAAAGTCAGAAGGCTCTTCTTTTTTTACAAGCTTCTAAATTGACCATTCAAACTTAAAACCAGCCTGCTCCTGGGAATCTAAATGGCCATGGAATGGCAGCTAGAATGACTATAAGTCCTAATAAATAAAAGATAAATGTGGTCTTAAACTTTTGAGAGTCATCTTGTTTTTTCTTTGCTCTGATGTAACCAAACGTAATCAAAATAATCGCTAATATCATCATGGACATATGTTCCACCGTATAAAATCGCGATACAGATTCTTTCATAAAGCCATCAGCAAAAGAAACCATTGGGCTCTTAGGATACAATACAAGTCCAATTAACAATTGAATGTGACAAAATACCATTGCAAACAAATGTTTCTTCTTATCTCCATTGGTAAAATCCTTCCTATTCTTCCATTTGGAATATGCATTGACTATAGCAAGTATCAATAGAATTAATACTATCCATCGAATTCCAGAATGAGCGTGTTTTAGCATTTGATACATAAGAAACAGTATTTAATGTAAATGTACTAAGAATTGGGCGATTGTTGGGGGGGCTCACAAGCTCGATTGTTGGGAGCGCTCGCAAGGCTCGCTTGTTCGTTGGAGAACCTCGAAGATTGCTTGTCGACCGAAACAAAGTGCGCATAAAAAAAGCAGTGCCTCGCAAAAGACACTGCTTATATATTAAAATGACTATGATTCTATGATTGTAACTGTATGTGATTCTCTTCGATGAGTTTACGAATGTTGATTAACGCATATCTCATCCTTCCTAATGCAGTATTGATACTCACTCTAGTCAATGCAGCTATTTCTTTGAAACTCATATCTGCATAGTGTCTTAGGATGACAACCTCTCTCTGCTCTTCAGGTAACATATCGACCAATTGTCTGATTTTTGAATATGTCTGAGACTTTATCATAGTCGTCTCCATATTATCGTCTTTCACTTCTAGGACATCAAAAATATCAAAGGTCTCTGAAGCAGATACTTTTGTTCTTCTTTTTGATCTTCTGAAATGATCAACACAGAGGTTGTAAGCAATTCTCATCGCCCATTGTAGGAATTTGCCTTCATGGTTGTATTTACCCTTTCTTAGGGTATCAATAATCTTGATAAATACTTCTTGAAAAATATCTTCAGCTAGATCATGATCTTTTACAAACAAGTAAATCTGAGTGTAAATACGTTGTTTGTGCCTTAAGAGTAATATCTCAAAGGATTTTTCTTCGCCGTCTAGATAATTTAGAATAAGTTGTCTATCACTTATAACAGTCTTCTTTGGTACATTCATACTAAGTCAAAATTTGGTCGTTAAATAACTTTTCTTAGTGTAAACGTTTCGTGGCTTATAGACTGAATTTAAGTTTTAATAAAAATCAAATATAGATAACATTATCTATAGATGAAAGTGCTTGATAAAAATAATTGCAAAAGATCTTCCAGTACTGCTCATTCGTGAATCTTAACAAATGTTTAACCGAGCATAAAAGACTCTTGGATCAATTGCACACATATAACACGATTAACTGAGCAATATCCCCTATGTTTGTTCATATTATTTTTCAAAATATATCAATAAACAGTTTATAGCGGTTGAAAACAATCCACATAAAGGGTGCTAGATCCAATAATTTAAAAAATGTAGAGCTTAAAATCCCTAAAAACAAGCTTATTGTAGTGACTGGCTTATCTGGATCAGGAAAGTCTTCATTGATCATGGATACTTTATATGCAGAAGGTCAACGTCGATATGTAGAAAGCTTATCTTCTTATGCAAGGCAATTCTTGAATCGAATGAAGAAGCCGGAAGTTGACTTCATCAAGGGAATTTGTCCAGCAATTGCTATAGAACAAAAGGTATCCACAAGTAACGCGAGATCAACTGTAGGTTCTTTGACCGAAGTATATGATTATCTACGCTTGTTTTATGCTCGTATTGGAAAAACATACTCTCCAATATCTGGCAAAGAAGTCAGTAAAGACACTGTATCAGATGTTGTTGATTTCATTTTGTCAAAAAAAGCAAATACGCGTATACAAGTTTTCATTCCGCTACAGCGAAAATATCCTGATAGAACCATTCTCAATGAATTGTCTCTCTTGCTTCAGAAAGGATATTCAAGAGTGTTATTCAAAGATGAGATCGTCTCCATTGAAGACTTTTTAGAAAACAACAAAAAATTAATCAAGAAGAAGATTGAAAATTTTAAAAAAGAACTCTTTATACTGATTGATCGGTTTGCTGTCTCGTCTGATGAAGAAAACCGTAAACGTATCGCAGATTCTATCCATACTGCATTCTACGAAAGTGGAGGTGATTGCACAATTGATGTTATTGAAGATGGCAAATATGCATTTAGCAATAGATTCGAACTTGACGGTCTCACATTTTTAGAACCTTCTCATCAACTATTCAATTACAACAACCCATATGGTGCTTGTAAAAAGTGCGAAGGATATGGAAGAGTCCTAGGGATAGATCCTAAAAAAGTAATCCCCAATGACACAAAATCCGTGTACGAAGGTGCCATTCAATGCTGGAAAGGTGAAAAATATGGCCGCTGGTTAGATAATTTTGTTGCAGGAGCTGCCGACATCGACTTCCCCATTCATCGTCCGATTTGTGAATTGACTGAAGATCAATTGGAATTGTTATGGGAAGGCAACGACTACTTATATGGCATTAATGAATTCTTTGAAGAACTCAAACAAAAAACCTACAAGATTCAAAATCGAGTCATGCTTGCTAGGTATCGTGGACGTACTAAATGTCCCAAATGCAAAGGTGGACGGCTACGACAAGAAGCATTGTATGTCAAAATAAACGATAAATCGATCGCTGAGCTAATTGATATTCCAATTGACGAATTACTTGACTTCATTAAAAATCTAAAGCTCAATAAATACGAGAAAGAAATTGGCAAACGAATGTTGATTGAAATTGAGTCCAGACTGGAAACCATGATCCAAGTAGGGTTGCCATATCTGTCACTTGACAGGCTTTCTTCGACATTAAGTGGTGGTGAGACACAAAGAATTAATCTGACAAGAACGCTGGGAAGCAATCTAACCAACTCCTTGTACATCCTTGATGAACCAAGCATAGGATTACATCCCAAAGACACAGGCAAGCTCGTAGAAGTACTCCTTAATCTGCGTAATCTGGGCAACACGGTCATTGTGGTAGAGCATGAAGAAGAAGTAATCCTGAATGCTGACCACATCATAGATGTCGGGCCAAATGCTGGTATTCATGGTGGTGAGATCTTATACAACGATAGCCTGAAAGCCTTTAAGAAAAAGGCAATAAAAAGTCTGACATCAGATTACCTCTATGGTCGAATGACCATTGATATTCCAAAAACTCGTCGGAAATTCATCAATAAAATTGAAATAACGAATGCTAGACATCACAATCTCAAATCAATTGATGTCACATTCCCACTTAACTCTTTTGTTACTGTAACTGGTGTATCTGGATCGGGAAAAACAACGCTAATCAAACACATCCTTTACCCTGGAATTAAAAGACTGATTGGTGAAAACACAGCAATAAAGCTAGGTGCTCACGATGAGATCAAAGGAGATGTTTCTTCTATAAAACAGGTTGAACTCATCAATCAGAAACCAATAGGTAAATCCTCCAGATCAAATCCAGTCACCTATGTGAAAGCTTATGACAGTATTCGCAAATTGATGGCTGACCAACAATTATCAAAGATTCGTGGATACAAGCCAAAACATTTTTCTTTCAATGTCGACGGCGGCAGATGTGAAAATTGTAAAGGAGAAGGCGAGATTACTGTAGAAATGCAATTTCTTGCCGATGTCAAACTACTATGTGAAGATTGTAAAGGGAAACGATTTAAAAAAGAGGTACTGGAAGTAAAGTATAAAGATCACTCCATCTTTGATATTTTGAATTTAAGTATTGAGGAAGCGATCACTTTTTTTGAAGATCAACGTGAAATCATCAATAAAATAAAACCTCTTGACGATGTAGGACTAGGTTATGTGAAACTTGGGCAATCTTCCAGCACATTATCTGGTGGCGAAGCGCAGCGTGTTAAGCTAGCAAGTTATTTGGGCAAGGAAGCTAAAGGCAATCAAATCTTATTCATTTTTGATGAACCGACAACGGGATTACACTTCCACGATATAAATAAGCTACTCTATGCATTAAATGCGTTGGTGGAATGCGGCCATTCTGTTATTGTCGTCGAACACAACATAGAAGTGATCAAATGCAGTGACTGGGTAATTGATTTAGGGCCTGAAGGCGGTAAAAGAGGTGGCAATCTTGTCTTCCAAGGCACACCAGAGGACTTAGTCAAGTGTAAGGGTTCAGAGACAGGGAAGTATTTAAAAGAAAAGCTCTTCTAAACCGTTGTTTAAAAGAGCTTGCTGCATAAATTTCTGAATCTAAAAATTTATTTCTTTCCTCCAGTCAATTCATCCTGGAGCTTTTTTAGTTTATCCCAAGAACCTGAGGCTGCTAGTTTAGCTTGTTTAGCCCAAGTTGTTGGATCGTGCATGGAAAATTTATTTCCAGCTTTTTCAAGTATTTCTTTCAGGGTATTTGTTCGAGCATCTGCTAACTGTGTAAATGTACGAATTCCTGCGTTAATGAGCAATTTTGAAATAGCTGGACCTACACCTTCTATTTTAGATAAATCATCGCCTTTTGCGCCAGACGTTGAAGATTTTTTAGAAGTAGCTTTTTTTGAGGTCTTTGAGATTTTAGAACCTGAACCCGGTTTGATTTCTCTCCGATCCACAATCTTTGATTTACCTGCGGTTCTTTTCTCGCCTACTACTGTTCTAGACTCTTCTACAGTGCCCATATTTGCCATCATCTTAGTCAATGTTTCAAAATCTATTGACCGAGTTACTTCAACTTCTTTGACTATTTCGACAGGTATTTCTTTGATAATTTCTATTTCTTTAATAACCTGTTTTGGTTTCTTAGCCAGTAGTTTTTGTAATTCTTTGATTTTTATCTCTAGTGCTTTATTGCTTTTTTGAGAAGCATTCAATTTTTGATCAGACTTTTTCAAATCGTCTGTAGCTTTTGCGGCAAGTTTTTTAGATGCAGCAGCTGCAGCAAGTACCTTTTTCAGATCTCCTGTTGCTTTCGCAGCTGCTTTGTTTGCAGCAGCAGTAGCAGCTTTGGCTTTTTTCAAATCATCACCCGCTTTTGCAGTTGCTTTGTTTGCAGCGGCAGCAGCAGTATTTGCTTTTTTCAACTCATCAGCTCTTTTGGCGGCATCCTTTTTTAAAGCAGCCATAGCAGTATTGGCTTTCTTTACATCTGCAGTCGCTTTACCAGCAACTTTCTTTGCAGCAGCAGTAGCAGCATCCGCTTTCTTTAAATCTCCAGCTAATTTCTCAGCGGCTTTTTTGGCTGCTGCAGTAGCTGCATTTGCCTTTTTCAAATCACCTTTTGCTTTTGAAGCTGCTTTGTTCGCATTCGAGGCAGCTGCATTGGCTTTTTTCAACCCATCTCCACTTGACTTTTTGAGTGCCGCAAGTTTTTTGGAGAGTGCTGCAATCTCTTTTTCGTCTTTCTGAAAAACTTCCTTGATAAACGTGATTTCCTTGAGCTTTTCAATAGGTACTTGTTTTGTAACTTTTACCTCTTTGATTTTTGCTTTCTCGACAATCACTGGGACTTCCTTGATCACTTCAACTTTCTTAATCACCTGTACCTCCTTAATCACTTCTACAGGAACCTCCTTAATCACTTCTACAGTCTTAATCTGAACCTTACCTGGTACAGCAACAGCAACCTGCTCTTTACTGTGTACAGTCTTAATTGCTTGCGTTCTGAATGCTGGATTTTCTTTTAGTATTGTTTCATAAGCTTTCTTAGCCTTCTCTTTAGAAATACCAGCACTTTTACTGACTTTAGCTATTAATTTCTGTTTTTCAATCATTATTGATGTTTAGGGTTGTTGATTTATGAATTAATTATTTGCGACCGCCGTCCAATTTATCTTGTAATTTCTCCAGTTTTGCCCACTCACCCTTTGCTGCAAGAGCTCCTTGTTGTGGCCAAGTTGATGGATCATGCATTTGAAAACGAGATCCGGCTTTCTCTAAGATTGCTTTTAAAGCAGGTGTTTTGGCTTTGGACAACTTTGCGAATGTGTCTATACCTGCTTTAACTAACAATCCACTGATTTTTGGACCGATTCCCTCAATCTTTTTGAGATCATCTTTCTTTGCTTTTCCCTTTGCTTTGACAACAACTTTCTTCGTACTTGCTTTAGCTTTTGCACTTGCCTTAGCTTTTGGTTTCGCTGCTGCCTTAGCTTTTGGTTTCGCGCTAGCCTTAGCTTTTGTTTTCGCTGTTGTCTTAGCTTTAGTTTTGGACTTACTGGCTGTTTTCTTTTTAGTACCAGTTGATTTCACTTCTCTTCGATCAACGACTTTGGCATCTTTTCTTATTCTAGTCGTACCGACTACTTGTTTGGACACTTCAACAGTACCCATATTTTCCATCATCTTTCTCAAGGCATCCATATCAATGGATTTTGTGACTTCCACTTCTCTGACAACTTCAATTGGCACTTCTTTGATCACTTCGATTTCTCTGATCACTTCTTTTGGCTTTTTAGCTAATTCTGCCTTAAGCTTGTCAATTTCTTTTTGATATGACTTCCCGTCCGCAACTGCAGATTTCCAGTCTTTCGTTGTAGAAGCATTTCTGTCTTCTAGGGCAGCTACTTTTTTAGCAAGA
>CALLFA010000096.1 GCA_937997635.1 uncultured Saprospiraceae bacterium
TAATAAAATCTAAAGCTGCTTGGGTATCCGAAACAGCATTGACTAAACAACTGTATTTGAGTTTAATGCACAATGAAAAGTCGTGGAAAAAGAAAGCCTATGGTTGGACCAAGATACAGCGTGATATTTTAAGTCTGTATCCCGAACGGATCGAGCAGTATGTGTAGTTAACAATTAATTAAGTCAACAAAAAGTTGTTGCCAGTGATGATCAAATCTAATAGCAAAAATGAGCTAATTTACAGAACCCGTCAAGGGTATATAAATGGCTGGCTGACACACAAAATCATCCCTTCACAGCCACCCTTGACTGAACCTGAAAATTAACTCGTGAGTGGCATAAGATTTGAAAATCCATGAAATATGATTTTATTTTTTAACCAGACACACTTAAATGAACTATCCCCGCGTTTTCCGTCCGTGTAGGCTGTCAAGCATCAAGTATCAAGTATCAAGCATCAAGCATCAAGCATCAAGCATCAAGCATCAAGCATCAAGCATCAAGCATCAAGCATCAAGCATCAAGCATCAAGCATCAAGCATCAAGCATCAAGCATCAAGCATCAAGCATCAACCAACCATCAACTAACAACTAAAAACCAACATCTAGTAGCCTAGCAGCTAACAGCCTAGCAGCCTAACAGCCTAACAGCTAGCAGCCTAACAGCTAGCAGCTAGCAGCCTAACAGCTAACATCCCCCCTCACCCCTTCAAAGCCACCTTCATATACTTATCCAAAAACTGTACAACCTTACTATACCCTTCAATCTGATTTTCTTTTTTGACAAAGCCATGTCCTTCATCTTCAAATAACACATATTCCACAGGTACATTATTTTTCTTGATGGCGGCTACCATTTCATCCGATTCCACTTGCAATACTCGTGGATCTGTAGCCCCTTGTAAAACCATCACTGGATGTTTAACTTTGTCTCCATGAAAGACAGGTGAAATAGCATAGAGTCGAGTACTATCAGCGGTGTTTGGATCACCCATTTCTAAGTAGAGGGCTTCTTTGAAAGATTCCCACCAAGGCGGTATACTTCTAAGAGTTCTTATCCAATTGGTAACGCCAAAAATATTTACACCGACATTAAATTCTTCTGGAGTATGTGTCATCGCGCGCATTACCATATAGCCTCCATACGATCCACCTATGATGCCTATTTTTTCGCCATCAATGTAGGGGAGACTTGCTAAATAATTTTTGCCTTCTATACAATCTTGCAAATCTCCTTCGCCGTGATTTTGATCATCAAGCTTATAAAATGTTTTACCATATCCACTGCTACCACGATTGTTTACTGCCAAAACGGCATAACCACTATTGACTAAATATTGAATGATGGAAGAATATCCTGTGCGCGACTGACCGCCTGGTCCTCCATGTACCCATATAAGAGCTGGTACTTTGTTGTTTGATGAAGCAATATGAGGTTTGTAAAAAATAGCTGGTATATCAAGTCCATCAAAGGAAGGATAGCGTACAACCTCAGCTTCTACCAAGTCATCAGGATTGATCTCAGGGTTCAAGGTATTAGTCAATTGCTTTAATTTCTTCGTTTCAATGTTATAGTAATAAAGATTACTGCTCGATCGCGAACTACCTGCTGAGAACACCATTTTGTTTTCGCTTCTAGAAATCCGTACAGAAGAAATATCGCCATCAGGCAACTCTGGAAAGTCTATTTGTTTACCTGATTTCGTATCCATTACTTTGACGACCGTTTTAGCATCCTGATTGATTCCAACAACTTGGTATTTGCCATTTTTTGAAAAATATGCATACATAATATCCCAATCTTCGGAAACGACCTTTTCTCTTTCACCCGACACAATATCGTATTTCATTAAATACGTAAATTCATCTCCTGCATCTGTTAAATAATACAATGCCTTGCTATCGACACTAAAATCAGCAGGACTATTTCCAGATAAAGTCTCATTGATTTTAGTCATTTCTTTTGTTTGCCTGTCGAATAAAAAGAGGTCAGAATCGTTTGTATTTATTGTCTTAGTGAGCGCGAGGTATCTTTTGTCATTAGACATGCCACCTACATTCAAGGATTCATCATTTTGATAAATTAATGTTGAGTTGAAATTATCAATATTCATTTCATACATATCCATAAACCTATTGTCGCGCTTATTGTACATATAATAGAAGGATTTCAAATCGTCACTCCAGCCCGCGAAAGATGCTTTAGCTCCTTCGTCTGGTGTTAATTCTTTGACTGTACCATCTTCAAATCTTACAAAAAGATGATCTATCTCATCACCCGCATTATCACTAGAATACAAAAACCGATTGTCAGTTGGGAAATATGAATTTATCCATACGGATTCATCTTCGGATGTGGTCAGAGCCGTACGTTCACCTGTTTCCAGATCGATTTTGAATGCGTTGTAGATGCCTGTTTCGTTACTACCAGCAAGTAATGTTTGTTCATCATGAGAAAATGAGCCTGCATAGATATTGTCGTTGTCCAAAAACTGATCAATGGTATAGCTTTGGACTTCTTTAGTTTCGGAATTGGTCGAATCACTGGTTTGACATTGGTAGAATAGAATGGTGATGAATAGAAAGTATACATTTGTTTTCATAAGCTTTGAGTTTGTGATGAATGGAATTTGGTCTGATTACTAAATTTAGCGAAAAGCAGCTAGATTTTTGTGTTTATTCGATGAACGCTTTAGTTGCACAAGTCAAACCCAGCAATTCTTAAGACGAGATGTCTAATAAATAACACTCGCGATGCAGTTGCAGGACTTTAGCGATCACAGTCAATGTTCGTCTCCGATAAAATAGTAGTATATGGATCTTATAATCGCTTTTCGTTAGGCGATATTGAGATACCGGTTCTTTCCTTAACTTAACTTCACATGTAACATAGTGATTCCGCAAAACAAACGCAGGGATTGTCCATACTTGACAATTGAACTTTATCGAACCGCCGCCCCAAACCTCGTAACAAAAGATAAATTCACACTACGCCCAGCTTCCAAAAAGACATTCTGATTTCCAGGTGCACCACGTGACACATGGCTTCTGTATTCCTTATCCGTCAGATTGGTAATGCTTGCTATAATTTTAGCATGAGGGAAATCGCTGCCTAAGCTATGCAGATTCAACCCCGCTTTGATATTAAAAATAGCGTAGCCTGGGGATTCAATTTCATTTGGTGCAGGATCATTTTGCTCACCGACAATCAACAATTCTGGCTGCACAAAGAATTTGTTATTAGCATCTCGATAATGCACACCTAACCAGGTTTGTGTTGCTGGAATAGCAGGAAGTGGATTATCTGTAATATTGTTATTGCCATTTATTAGAGCTCCACTTAGAAACACATAAGACAGTGTACCAATATTCGCTCTGGCATTCCACTCTAAGCCTGTAATTGTGGCTTCACCAATATTCCTAAACTGAATAGAAGGTGAATCAGCAAACGTCAAATCTGTGGCAACGAAAAGATTACTCAGATGATTTTGATAAAAGTTGGCTTCCAAGCTTATGGCACTCGTTTTATACTCACCACTCAATTCATAGAAAAAGCCTCGCTCTGGATCAAGCTCTGGATTAGGTACTAGAAAACCTGCACCGACTGCAGTGAAATGATATTTAGAAAATAAATCAGTCCCTCTAAATGAATTAGCAACATTTGCCTTCAGGCTAAATGCATCAGAAACAGAATACTTCAGACCTATATTTCCTGAAAGAGCGAAATCACTATCAGAGGTATTGTCTTCGTTATATATTGTCTCAATAGCCGCTATGTCAAATGGGCCATCTTCAATTCTTGTACTGACATTATCAACTCTTGCCGCTAATAGTATATTCAATTGATCGCTGATTTCAATTTCTTCTATGGCAAATAGACCTATGCTCGAACTGTAACTGTCTGGTTGGATCTGAGTAAATGGTCTGTTTATTTCATTGACCATGGCTCCCATCGGATTGAATATCTGAATATTTAAATCTCGATGTGTCCCAATCCTGTGTTCACGTAAATAATCTATTCCAAGAGTCAGTTTAGCTTTTTCATTCTGTCTGAGTGTAGTGAAAAACTTGCCACCCATGAACGGAACATCAACATCAAGTTGGACAGTTATCGCTCTATTGACATTTGACGTCATTGGGAAAAATATATTCGTTAGCTGATTGATTTCTAGATCTTGTCTTTTGAAAAAGACTTTTGCACCTATAGATTCCACTTTGTCAGAAATGTTTGTTCCTTCATAGCTCAGATTAACAGCTCGTTGCTGATCTGGATTGAATAATCTGTTGACACGAGGTGGGCCTGGTGCACCTAATCCTCCTGGGAAACCAGTATTTTGATTTTGGAAATACTTCCCGCTTAGTTCAAGTCTATGATTTGCAGCCCATGAATAACCAATATTGAAATCAACATTATTGGATTCAAATTGACTGTTTTCGATTTCACCAGCAGGTGTATTTGTATTTCCTGCATTTCGCAGGCCACCACCGATTAAGAAATCAAAACCATTCCCTCGGCCTTCCACTTCGACTCGACCTCTGTACATATCATTTACAGTATGATAACCGCCATAAATACTAGCACCTAACTTGAATGCCTTGCCAAAGCCATTTTCTGCTTTTCTTGTAACAATATTGACCAGTCCTGACACAGCATCACTTCCCCAGAAAGCAGATGCAGGACCTTTGATCACTTCAATTTGTTCAATCTGAAAAGGATCGACCAATGAATAGGATCTGATCCGACCACCTACGAATGGATTGCCGTCAATGAGAATGGGAGCTCGCTCTCTGGACAATCCTCTGATGATAGGGGTTGTAGCCAAACCTCCATCGCTTTGTCTGGTCACGCCAGGTACATATTGTAATGCTTCAGTAGGAGAAATGGGCTGACTTTCTATGATTTCTCTTTGACCGATGACGTCAATATTTAACGGCAACCGATCTGCAACAGTCAAATTTCTGGTTGCTGTAACCAAAACTTCGTCGGAGGAAATGGATAGGAGGGAATCTACTATTTGAGCTTTCGCTTGAAAACTAATAATTAAGGATAAGATAAACGTCTGCAAACGTGTAGTAGAAATAGAAATCATACAGTTTATTCAATTTGTTAATAAGGATTTGAGTCCAAAATAGTAAACTCAGATTTAATTAGAAAATATTTTCTAATTTTAGGTACCTGCAAAATTTTTGTTTAAAAAGTATGGCTATATCTTAGGATAAATATTCCTTTTGATGTTGATTAACAATTGTTATTTATGAGTTCATCTAACGGAACACCTGTTAAACAAAACGGCCGAGGTCCATTACTTCCAAATCACATTGAAGAAATTCATGCCTTTTGGATAGCTGGAGGGAGTTGTGACGGATGCTCGATTGCAGCTGTTGGAGCAACATCTCCTTCAGTGGAAGACCTGATGAGGGGCGTATTACCAGGTATGCCAAAAATTATTTTACATCATCCCGTACTTGCTGTTAATGCTGGTGAGGAATTTATCAAACCCTTTCGCCTAGCTGCTAAAGGAGAACTCGGTGCACCGTTTGTGGTCATCGGAGAAGGGTCTATCATGGATGAAAGAATAGCAGCAGCATCAGGTGGCTATTGGTCTGGTCTTGGAGCAGATGAAGATGAAGATGGAAATCCACAACCGATACCTTCATCCAGTTGGGTATCACGCATGAGTAAACATGCCGCTGCTGTAATAGCAGTAGGGACATGTGCCACATGGGGTGGAGTTCCTGCTGCCGCAGGCAATCCCACAGATGCTGTCGGCATGATGGATTTTTTAGGAAAGGACTATCGAAGCGCATTAGGTTTGCCAGTTGTCAATTTACCTGGTTGTGCGCCACAGGGGGACAACATTACTGAGACAATAGCAGCGGTGTTATTATTTCTACACGGTCTAGGTCCATTACCAGAATTTGATGAATTGGGCAGACCTTCATGGTTGTTTGGTGAGACAGTACACAGAGGTTGCACAAGAGCTGGTTTTTATGAAGAAGGCAAATTTGCACATGAATATGGAGATAAAGAATGTCTGGTAGAAGTAGGGTGTTGGGGACCTGTCGTTCAATGCAACATAAATAAAAGAGGCGCTTTAAATGGTCAAGGTGGTTGTATGAATATTGGTGCGCCTTGCATCGGGTGTACAATGCCTGGATTTCCAGATAGCTTCGCACCATTTTACTCGACGCCTCCTGGTACAATTGTATCATCAACACTATCAAGAGTCACAGGAAGTCTAATAAGTAACTTGCGTGAAATGACAATGCAATATCAAAATAGAACGCATAAGTGGAATGAGGATGGTGCCGTACCGTCTGGATGGGGACACGTCGAAGAGCCGAATGTGCTCAAAAAGGTCATGCATTATGCCTATGAAAAAATGCAATTCAAAGATAGTCCAAAGCCAGGATCAAATTAATTATTGACATATGGATGATAGCACATTATACTCGTATTATTTCATCGGTCTAGGCATCGCAGTGGTAATCATTTTAGCAGCAGCGGTATTGTTGTTGTTAGTGAGAGCGCAGGCCAAACGTATTTTGACCTTAGCGACAGCCGCTCTAGGACTAGTCAAACAAATTCGTGCAAACACAAACAGTATTTGGGGACTTGAACAAACAAATGCTGTTGCCGTAGATATTTTAGAAGGCGCGCAAGCGATCGAGTCTCATGCCGTTTTAGTCGCAGAAGCTCTTCATGAAACAGAAAACAATTAACCTTAATGGATACACACATTAAACTATGGATATTATCATTGGTCATTGGACTTGTTGTTATCGGTGTAGTCGCTTTTTTATTACACTTGATTAAATCGACTGCCAAAGACATTGATGACGCAGCAGCACAGATTTGGACTCATGGCAAATTAACAGCCAATAATACCATTCAGATTCCAATCTTCTTATCAACAACAAATCGAGTTGTTAAAGAAATATATGGCACAGCAGTTAACATCATATCTGGTTCTGCAGCAATCAAGCAGCACGCAGAAGGATGCCCCGGTTGTCCGAATTGTGTTTTAGAACACCACAATAATTAAAACTAGGTATGGAAATTATATTAATGTTGTTAACCATTCTAGCTGTTGTTCTCTTAGTGATTGTTCTTGTCAGTTACTTGCGAGCGATTATTAAATTATTGAATAGTATCGGTGGTAAAGGAGATAGCTATTTAGCCAAATTGAGATTGGGACTTCGTGCTATTGAAACGGAGACAGGCCATTTACCTACAGAAGTAACTAAGCTGAATGCAGCCTTAACTGATACAGCCAATGGACTTGTTGTCGTCAATGAAAATTTAGCGGGTACAATTACAGCAGCTCTTAATCAAGAAAATTCATAAAGCATGTCACAAGCAGTATTGATACTTTGGACAATCTTACTTGTAGTCACTGTTTTGTTACTACCACTAATTGTTAGTCTATTGCACAGAACTTGGAAAGCAAGTCGCAATATAGAACGATACTTTAAAGAAATGAAAGAAGCTGGTCAAGGCATTGCCGGCAATACAGATGCCATCTCCGCTCTCGATGATACAATTGGAGTCGCGACCACCATGTTAGATGTCGCCGGAGGAATTAATGAAAATGCAGAAACATTAAAAGGAGCTTTAGCTGATAGAGCAGCTAAACTTAATTAATAGTAATAGATATGACAGCATACGCACTTTATATAGCTACATTGATCATCGTTGCCATCGTTGTTGTGGTGTTGGTGATTTATCTTATTCTCATCATTGTAGCTTTAAGACGGGCAGGCACTCACCTTCAAAATTTAGCTGGTGGATTGCAAAAGATTGTAGATGATAGCGAACCCTTAGCGGGAAATTTAAACACCATCAATGGAGCACTGACTCAGTTGCATGGAGGGCTGTCATCCGTAGATGGCCATTTAGTAGATATAGCAAAAGTGATGAAACTCGTTTAAAAATTGACATTCCAATAGAATAAAAATATATGTGTTTTAAAAATTTACCTATCGCATTCGATGAACAAGGAAATGCCTATCTCAAAGAAGATGTCGCAAATCCCTATGAATATAAAGTCGTCGATCTCGGAGTAGAACAAGACAAGCTAAAATCCTTGATGGAAAAAAATGGCTTCATCCGCAGCGTTGATTATGATCCCGTGACTCGTGTTGCAGGTGCCCTTGCCTTCCATAGTGTGGTAGATTTGCAAGAGAAAAAAGTATTGTCCACCAATTCAATGGCAACCTTATTCAGAGGCTATGAAATCATTCTTAAAGGAAGAGACCCTAGAGATGCTGCTTATATAAGCAGTAGAGCTTGTGGTGTTTGTGGAGGTGTACATGCTACAACTTCTGCCTTAGCCATTGAAATGGCATTAGGCATCAAACCACCACCATTAGGTATTGTCATGCGAAACATCTTATTGGCGATAGAATATCTATACGATCATCCACTTCACTTATTCTTGCTAAGTGGTCCTGATTATTCAGAAGAATTAGTCGCTGCTACAAATCCTGAATTAATAGCAAAAGCAAAGGGCAGGAAAGCAAAAAACAAGGCTGTCCATGGATACGATACGATTCTAGATATCATGAAGGATTTGAATCCACTTAAAGGTAAATTGTATCTAGAGGCGCTGTCCATGACAAGAGTAGCAAGAGAAGCTTATGTGCAAATTGGTGGTAAGTATCCTCACCCACAGTCTGTAGTTCCAGGTGGAATTTCTGTTACAGTGACGATATCCACATTAAATGAAGTGTATTCAAGACTGATCAAATTTTTTGATTATGGTCAGAAAACAACTGGTATTTGGGACGATATATTTGACTTCTTTTATGAAGAAGATGAGCGTTATCAGCAGTGTGGAGTCAGACCAGCAACAATGGCAGATACAGGTGTATGGGATCGACCAGATTCATACGATGGCACATTTGAGAACTGTGATAAATGGGGTAATGACAGATGGTCAACCCCCGGTATTTTAGTTGATGGAGAAGTAGTGACGACTAATTTAAGTGAGCTCAATGCAGGTCTAGAGGAGTTTGTCGAACATTCCTATTATGAGAAATGGGATGGACAAACATATAAGACTGATGCGAAAGGAATTCCGTTGAGTCCCAATCACCCTTGGAATAAAGAGACCATACCAAAACCAGGAAAGCAATCTTGGAGAGACAGATACAGTTGGGATACTTGCCCCACTTGGGACAGAATGCCAATGGAAGCAGGTGCGTACAGTCGCATGTATTTGACTGCGAAGGCACAGCGAGCTCCAAAGAGTCAATTTTTAGAAAATACAGGCCATAGTATGATTATAAATGTGCCGAAATACAATTTGCCAGAAGCTCAGCTTGAATGGAAGATTCCAGAGCATTGGAATGCGTTTGAAAGAAATCGGGCACGTGCCTATTGTATTCCATATTCAGCAATGGTGGCAATGGAAAATTGGCAGATGGCGATGCAATTGCTCCGAAATGGAGAAACTGCAGTCAGTACACCGTATGAGATTCCTAAGAAAGGAAGGCACATTGGCTTTGGTGCTTGGGGAGCAGGCAGAGGATTTTTGACACATCACTTGATTGTTGAAAATGGATTGATAGACAATTACCAAATCATCACGCCGTCGACACTAAATGCTGCACCACGCGCGCCTTGGGGAGCTCCTGGTCCATACGAAGAAGCCGTATTGAATACACCAATTTTAGAGAAATACGACAACCCCGAAGATTATAAAGGGATTGATATTTTAAGAGCGATCAGAAGTTTTGATCCTTGTATGCCGTGTACAACCCACATCATGGCAAAAGATACAGATCATGTAGTCACTCGTGAAGTTACGACCTGTGCATGTGGAATCGAGTAAAAAGACATTAATAGGAACTGTTGGTTATCATGTACTTGGCAATCATTCGATGCCGCCTGTGTTGTTTTCTCATTTACAGAAAATGGACTTACCTGATCATGTCAAGGTAGATGAACTCAATTGGGGTCCAGTTGCCGTTGTCCAAATGTTTGAAGCAGAAACGCCGCCATTCGAAAAAGTCATCATCTTGTGTGCGATTGAAAGAGAAGGACGAGAAATTGGTCAGTTGGACGTTTTCAAATGGGGTGGACACCTACCTGATGAAGAACAAATACAAGCCTGTGTTGGTGACGCTGCTACTGGAGTTATTTCTGTTGAAAATTTGCTTGTGATAGGAGAGTATTTTAAAGTATGGAAAGATGAAGTATATTTAATAGATGTAGAGCCAGGACCAGAGATTGCTGGAGAAAAATTTACACTAGAAATGGAAGAAAAAATTCCAGACATAATTTCTACAATAAGATCCTTGGCATTATCAAATGAAATAGAAATACCGATAGAGAAAGTATTGCGAGGTGATTCCATATTTATAAACAATGACAATTAAGTCGAATGGACCAGATTGAAAAATCACATTTACGGGCTTTGTTTTGGAAAGACGAGATCTTACAAATCTTGTATTGGATGGATGGAGAAGGCTTTGGCAAAGAAGTGCCAGTAAGTCAAGTTCATGCCTTGCTGAATACGAATATGGATAATCTCTTGTACCACATCAATCTACTGGTTACCAATAGCGTATTGGAATCCACAGCTAACCCATTATTGGAAAGTTCATTTATCTCATTGTCGGCTGACTCTCGAAAAGAAGCAGGAAAGCGCTTTTCAGAAGCATTTCAAGGATACCAAAAAGCAGGTCACGGTGAATGTGGACCTGATTGCGAATTTTGTTATGGACCTGATGGTGTCAAATTAGAAAATTGTGTACATAATTGTGCAAGCCACTAAGCGGGTATGAAAGAAATCTATTTCAGCAATACTGAATACAATGACATCTTAAATCAGCTGAATCAGTTGATGCAAGAGGCAGATCAGATTGCTGTTGCAGATCACAAAGTATTGCTGTATCAAATTTTACAACTCTTTGATTCCATACATAGAGAACCATTGGCGCGCATACAAGAAGCATTACAAAAGAATCCAGATTTAAAGAGAGAAATAGAGTCGGACGCAGCAGTTGAAAAACTCATGTCGCTCTATGACCTTCTTGAAGTAAACGTAAACTCAAATTCTCAAGATGAAAAGCAAGTTGCCTTCATTCCTGAAGATCAGGTAATGATGATGCAGGTTCCCAAAAAGAAAGACTGGTTAGAATTAGGTGATGTTTCTGATTTCGAACAAAATAAACTCTATCCCAAAAACTACCAAAAAGTAAATTTCATTATATCAAAAATTGGCACTGATGTCTTTGCCATTCAGAATCAGTGCGACGGCTCATTTTTACCTATTGATCAAGGAAAAATAGAAAATCATGTGTTGATTTGTCCTTGGCATGGATGTCAATACGATATCCGAACTGGCAAAGCTGTTGATGAATCAAATAAAAAAATAGAAATATTTCCTGTTGAAATTGAAGACGGGAAATTATTGAAAGTGGAAATAGCATATGAATAAAGTAGTGTTTTTAAGGTTGATATTGATGGGCATATTGTCATGCACACCAGCAGAGCAAGAAGCTGTGATACCAAAAACTATCGAGAGACATCCTCTGGACAGGCTCCCAGATAATAAAGGAGGAGAGATCGTTAGAAAATCAATCGATTATGCTGGAGGGTGGGACGCTTGGGAAGCAAAAGAGAATTTTTCATTTTACAAAATAATCACACAATTAGACTCAGTAGGTGATGTCCGAAAAAAAATAAAGCAGTTGCATCAATACGATATGAAACCTCACTTCAAAGCCAATATGACTTGGAATGTAGCGGAGGATGACTATCTCATAGTTAATACAGGGAGCTCTGCCAAAAAATATGAAAATGGTAAATGGTTAGAAGATGACAAGTCTAAAAAAGAAGCATGGAACTCCTCCTTTGGTTCTAACTATGTTGTACAAATGCCATTTAAATTGACTGATCCTGGTACAGTTATAACGTATGATAACATTGATTCTATGACATACGGCAAACCTGTCCATGCAGTCAAAGTCGAATATGAGGAAGGTGCAGGAAGTTCTGGTGGTATGCATGTATGGTGGTATTATTTTGATGCGGAGACCTATGATCTGGTTGCCAATTATTTGGATTATGGAAATGGCCATTCTATAACAACATATGAAACGTTCGAAGATGTAGATGGAATCAGAATACACAATAGACGACTGAGTTATTCTTCAAATGAGAAGAAGGAAATTGGATTGCTCAAAACTATTTATGAGAATGAGCAGATGAAATTTGACCAAAACTTCGATGAGGCTTTATTTACACTAAAATGATGACTCAAAAGGATATATTGATTGCAGGGGTAGGTAATGAGCTGAGACAAGACGATGCCTTTGGAGTAGAGTTTGTCCGTCGTTGGGAAAGTGAAGTGAGTGCTTATCCAAACATAAAAACAATGGAAGTGGGGATCGCCGGTATTCATTTAGTGCAGGAATTGCACAGTATTTATGATATCTTAGTACTTGTAGATGCAATTGATTACAAAAGAGAGCCTGGCACGATTTCTTTAGAGAGAGTCGAGGAGATAAAAGACATAGAAGAGATGCCGTTAATGAAGAAGAGAGAGTTTCTAGCAGACATGCATTATACGAATCCTACGCGCGCCATGATGTTGGCTAAAGCGTTGAAAATACTACCTAAGGATGTGTTCGTTTTAGGTTGTCAATCAGCAGAGCACGATGATTTTGCTCTAGGCATGAGTCCTGAAGTGACAAAAGCTATTCCTGTCGCCATACAGCGATTAAAAGAATGGCTTTACGTAAATTAAAAAGATAAAATATTCCACTATGAAGGAAATAAAAAAAGCAAATATCCAAACTCAAAAACAGACTAAAGAGGCTGAAAAAATTCCTTGGTTATTCGGACTTGAAGTTAAAGACTTAGCCAATCCAATTACGATCAGACGTATTCGAATTTTGCAGTTAAGTGTGTTGACTCTTGCACTCGCATATGCAAGTTATTATGTTTGGGAAAATTTCCTGCGTGCCCCAACAGGAGTTGAATTGGTAAACGAGATGGTCGATGCAGCTGGCGGTGAGCAGGCATGGAATAACATCAAATCAGGTCAATTTACGCGCTCACAAAATGTGTATGCTGAAAATGGTGAGTTATTGTCTAAGCAAGCAGAGACGTTTTATTTCAATAAATCAGAGACCGGACTTGATCTGATGATTGAAGCTACTACCAAGAATGGAGAAAAAGTAGTGATTAGCAAGGACAAAGAAGGCTTTTGGGCAACCAAAGAATCCAAACCTTCTGATCCAAGAAAAACATCTAAGGATTTGGGCATGATGTGCGATTCCAAATTTTGCGAACCAAGCTGTAAAGCTCAAATGGCTTTCTTTAGATTTTCAATGCCATTTAAATTGAAGGATAATGGTGTTAGACCAGATGTGAACAATGTAACAGCGTTGACAATTCTTGATTGGAATCCGCTGGAGAACATACATATGGAAGCTGAACCTTTAGTGCTCGATGTTTCTTACAAGCCAACAGTTGGAAAAGATAAGTGGAGATTTATTGTCGATCCAGAAACAAAGTTGATTCATAAAATGGAATACTACAACAAGTCAGATTTTGGAACCTATAGACCAGAAGAAATTTATTGGTCTGACCATAAGACTGTTGACGGCATTACATTTAGCCATCGATGGACTAGATTTTGGGGTAATGGTCAAGTCATGGATGAATACATCTATTCTGATGTAAAATTCAATGACCAAATAGATGAAGCACATTTTGAAAGACCAGAAGGTTTGGATTGGGTCACCACGGAATAATATAGCATTCAATACATGAAAATAGCAATAGCAGGAAAGGGAGGAGTAGGTAAAACAACAATTAGTGGTATGCTCTGTCGGGTGATGGCCCAACAAGGTGAAAAGGTATTGGCAATAGATGGCGATCCTAATCCAAACCTATCAGTTGTCTTAGGTATTGATAAAGATTTGCCGCCTCAAAAATCGTTGAGTACGGATATTATTGAACGCGTAGAAGAAGGTGACAGCTGGCGCTTTCAAGTCAAAATGCCATTCAATGAAATTTTAGACACGTATGGACAAGATGCTCCTGATGATGTGACATTACTGATCGTTGGTGCTCCCGAACAAGCTGGTACTGGATGCATGTGTGGGTCACATACGGTTGTTCGCGAGTTGATCCATTCTGCATTAGCCTCTGATCAAGCGGCATCTATGGTCGTCGACACAGAAGCCTCTCTCGAACATATGAAGCGCGGGACATCAAGACACGTAGACAAGATGTACATGGTCCTCGAACCGTATTATAGATCTTTAGAAGCCGCAGGACGCTTTGCTGAATTGGCCCGCCAACTTGGTATCGAACAAGTCGAAGCTATCGCAAATAAAGTCCGCACTGAAGAAGAAGCAAAAGCAATTGAAGAGTATTGTGAAAAAATCAATCTACCAATTGCCGTTATGGTCCCTTATGATGAGAATGTAGCTGCCGCAGATTTAAAAGGTATCTCTATCATGGACTATAATAAAGATTCCAAAATGATTAAAGCCCTCGAAGAGTTCGTCTCCTCTTTAAATTAAATTATAGTATGTGTCTAGCAATTCCAGGAAAGATAGTTGATATAGAAGAGCAAGGTGAAGCCGTTTTTCAGATTGGTAAAGTGTCTTTTAGCGGTGTGACAAAACGCATCAATCTGGGTCTGGTTCCAGAAGCCCAAGTCGGCGATCATGTGCTTGTCCACGTGGGCGTAGCCGTGAGTGTTATTGATGAGGAAGAAGCTAAAAAGACCATGGACTTTTTGCAAGGAACTGATGAATTGGACGACTTGTTTCCAGAGAGACATGGATAAATTACTGAGATTAACAAGTGACGATGTCT
>CALLFA010000097.1 GCA_937997635.1 uncultured Saprospiraceae bacterium
AAGGAGATAAAAGCTGGATCTGTAGGTACACCTGTTTGGGGCGTAGAGGTAAAATTGGTAGATGATCAAGGTAATGAAGTGGCGGATGGAGACCGTGGTGAATTGTTGTACAGAGGGCATAATGTCATGAAAGGATACTACAAAAAACCAGAAGCCAATGCGAAAACGTTAGTCAATGGCTGGTTGCATTCAGGCGATGTCGCCATAAAAGATGAAGACGGTTATTACTTCATTGTTGACCGTACCAAAGATATGATCATCAGAGGTGGACTCAATGTGTATCCGAGAGAAGTCGAAGAGATGATGATTAAGCATGATGCAGTATCCCTCGTCGCTGTCATAGGAATACCTGATGAAAAAATGGGTGAAGAAATCAAAGCTTATGTTGTCTTAGAAGAAGGTCAAACCATTACTGAAGAAGAGTTAAAGGCTTATTGCAAAGACAATATTGCTGCTTATAAATATCCTCGTGAAATAGAATTCATAGATGCATTGCCTATGAGTGCGACAGGCAAAATTTTGAAGAAGGAATTGCGTAGGCAATTAGCTGAAAAATCGTAAATGTCGGAATTTATATATCATGTTGTCGAGCCTTCATACTTCGATACTTTTAAGGGTAAGGAAGAGTATTATCCCAAAAGATTTGAAGAAGAGGGATTTATTCATAATTGTTTTAAAGAGCAATTCGATTATGTATTAGGAACGCACTTTTCAGGGATCAAAGAAGTGTATATTTTAAAAATAGATCCTGCGCTCATTCATGCTCAGATCATTGTGGAAGGTGACCAGCATCCTATGGGATTTCCACATATTTATGGACCAATTAATATGGATGCGATAGTGAGTAAGGAATTAAAACGCTTATAGCCGAAAAAGAGATTTTTTAATAATTCTTATGTCGTAGAAACGCCAGAGGTCAATACATGTTTCACAGTACGAAGGTGATGTTCTTTTAATATTGCAGGCTCTATTTTCAAAAATGGAGTTGCATTTTGGCCAGAAGCAGAAATGACTTTCACATATCCGATGATAGATGCCCACCCATAAATAGTCTGTATGGCAGGGTCGAGAGAAGGATGAATACTACCATCATCAAGACCTCTCTGCATCTCTTGAATGGTCAATTTGAAAGGCAGATTATGGATATTTTGCAACTTCATAAAGGAAATGCTTTCTTTCATAGCATCTGATAATTTGGAATTATCCTCACCCCTTGATGTTGATCTAATGATGGCATAGTATTCTAACAAAGCTTCAGAGTATAAGTAATTGGATTCACAGAAATCCATGAAGGTTTTCGCTAGAGCGACGACACAATCTGCACCAGATTTATTTTTGAACTTATCAATGGTGAGGTAGTACTCATCATTTAGTAGTTGCAAGGCTTTGTAAGTAATGGACATGTACAGATTTTCTTTGCTGTGCATGTAAGAGTATAATGTCACTTTGGTGATACCTGCTTCTACAGCAATATCATCCATTTTGGCATTTTTAAACCCAACAGAAGAGAAAATCCGTTCTGCGGCGTCAATAATGTTTGATTCCTTTATTTGTCTCTTGGATTGAAGCATAACTATACTCGGAGTATACTTTTGCGAAGATAGCTAAGATTCTGACAATTTGAAATCGCGATGATAGAAGGACTACAGTAATGGATTAAAAATGTCCATAATGTCCTTCATTTGCTCAGAAACCTTACCATTACCAATGATACTATCATCAATTCTGACAACGGGCATCACGCCTTTGGTTGTACTGGTAATAAAAGCTGCATCTGCATCCCAGATATCTTCTAACCAGACATTTTGGCGATTTACCATGTAGTGCTTATCAACTTTTTCAAGGAAATTCTTTCTGGTGACTCCATGAAGGATATCATCTTCTGTTGTAAAAATTTCTTCATCTCTCACTATAAAGAAATTTGCTCTAGAAGTTTCTGTCACAATTCCATCCAAATGGTATAGAACATCCGTCGCTTCATATTGCTTTCTCTTTTTATGGAGAGAGGCGGACATGAAGTAGTTTGTTGTCTTAATTTCTGGTGAGGAACGCTGATAAAATGTGGAAATTAGATTGATGCCATTTTCATACAAGGATGGGTCTTGTGGTGCATACTCGTAGTTTAGAATGACAAAATTGCTTTTCCCATAATCAAAGCCATTTTCCGAATATCCACCTGTCAACAAAAGCTTTATGTATGACGTTGGCGAATCATTCTTTTCAATGATTTCATTGATGGTGGCAGATAATTCTTCTCTGTTTAAAGGCACATCCAGATCTGCCAATTCTGCTGAATTGTAGAATCTATCGAAATAGTCTTCGCCAAATCGGATTTTACCATCCTTCACCTTGAAGTAGTCGAAAATCGCGTATCCCCGCTGAATGCCTATATCTGAAATGTGTAAATTAAGGTCTTTGTACTCAATTAGTGAGTCATTAAAAAACGCTGTACCGTGCATGGTTTTGTTTCATGTAAGATTAGTATTAATAAATATAAACTCTTTTTAGAATACATTTGCACAAATTTTTAATAAATGTCACAGTATAAACGTCTCCTTGATATTTTAACTTTAGAACAGACTGAAAAAAATGTTTTTACAGGTGAATCTTTAGATATAGGGAGCCCACAAGTTTATGGTGGCCAAGTGCTAGCCCAATCACTTCAAGCCGCGGACGCTACGACTGATGAGGATAGAATTTTACATTCTATGCATGGCTACTTTCTCAGTCCAGGTGATATGAGTATTCCAATTATCTATGAAGTAGAAAAGTTTAAGGATGGAAGAAGCTTCAATACTCGTCGAGTCAAAGCCATGCAGAATGGCCGAGAGATATTTTTGATGGCATGTTCCTACCACAGAGTTGAAGAAGGTTATTCTCATCAAATGCCGATGCCAAATGTTGCTCAGCCCGAATCATTAAGCTCTGTACCTGAAATATTTAGAGAAGTTGCCGAAAAATTACAAATCAAACCAAAAGGAATTTATTCTGAAGATAGCCCTGTGTTGTTTCATCCTGTAGAACACTACAACCCACTAAACCCCACAGTAAGGCCTCCACTGACTCATGCCTGGTTTAAAGTGAATGGCGAACTACCAATAGATCAACGTTTCAGGCAAGCCCTATTAGCCTATGCCTCTGATTTTAATTTATTGATCACATCTCTTTTCCCTCATGCTGTTTCCTTATTTACAAAACCGATGCGTATCGCTAGTTTGGATCACTCCATGTGGTTTCATCGACCAATTGAAGAAGACGATTGGATGCTGTATGTTGTTGAAAGTCCCAACGCCCATGGAGCCAAAGGATTTTGTACTGGCAAGATTTACTCTCGGAAAGGCAATTTATTGTGTTCTGTAACGCAGGAAGGATTAATCAGGAAGCTTTAGGTGAACTCGCGCTGGGGCGCTGGTTGGCGCGCTCGTGAACTCGCTTGTTGGGGCGCTCGTATACTCGCTTGTTAGGGCGCTCGTATACTCGCTTGTTGGGGCGCTCGTGAACTCGCTCGTTTGCGCGCTCGTGAACTCGCTCGTTTGCGCGCTCGTGAACTCGCTCGTTGGGGCGCTCGTATACTCGCTTTTGGTGGCCTCTTCGTAAATACAGTAGCCCACCCAAAAGGCGCCAGCCGTCCCAACAAGTGAGCCTCGCGAACGACCCAAAAGGCGCTAGCCGTCCCAACAAGTGAAGCTTTGCGAACGACCCAAAAGGCGTCAGCCGTCCCAACGAGTGAGCTTGCGAACGACCCAGAAGGCATCAGCCGCCCCAACAAGTGAGCTTGCGAACGACCCAAAAGGCGCCAGCCGTCCCAACAGTGAGCTTGCGAACGACCCAAATCGCGCCAGCCGACCCAACAGTGAGCTTGCGAACGACCCAAATCGCGCCAGCCGCCCCAACATGGTTTCCATTTTTCGGTACTATTTTTGCCCTTTAGACTAGACAATGGCTGGTAATAAACCTTCAAAAAAGAAAGTTGCTTTTGGTGTTTCCAATAAGCTTAAGGACTATTTGACTAAACACAACCGCTATGTCAAGTTGCCTGTGCAGTATGAGGATATGACAAGGCACATAGCTACCATACCTTTGATTAACAAACATGGTGAGGATACATTGTGGGAAACGATATTCTATGATGAATGGGAAACCAAAGAAATTGGTCGATCGCTTTGCCAAATTTATGCACTGTTGAAAACGGATGGCGATACATCTGTGATTGATCATTTAAAAGTAGATCGAATTGATTTTTGCATGTTTGGCAACACACACCCCTATCGTATCCGGATCATCAATATGCTGAATGACAACTACGATCACTTTTATATAAAGAAGATTGACTCTTCAAGAATCTATGGTCTGGAATTAGAAGAGTTGCTTTCACCAAATCAAATCGGTTACTTGGTCGATGGAGACACATTGATCGAAGAGCACATTGCTGGTATTCCAGGAGATGACTTTATGAATAAGCATTTGGGGGTTGACGAATTTAATGAGATTAGAGTATCAAAAGAGTTTATCAAATTTACTGAGCGATGTTTTGTTCGATTACTTGGTGATATGCGGGCTTACAATTACATCGTTGACATTACACCAGATATCGAAGGATCACAATACAGAATACGAGCCATCGACTTTGACCAGCAATCTTATGAAGGAAGAAAGAATTTTTATTTGCCTCAATACTTTAAGGAAAACAACCCTATTGTAGAGTTGGGAATGAAGCACCTTTCTCCTGAAACGGTAACGCAATATCAACTGGAAGAGCGATCTTTAATAGCAAGAAGAGCAAAGGCCAATAGAGACAGGTTGAATTTATTGATGAAATCCTTATTGCAAGATGAGATATCTAATTCCAAAAAAATCAATCAATTGGGTAAGGAATTAGCAATTCATCATCAAAATCCATCTTTTCAATCTTGCGAGACGATGGGTGAAATTGTCTATAAAAATATTGAGTTGGTTCTTCAGAAAGAATTCACGCAAAGTATATTGGAGTTATAATTATAAAAATCAATATCGAGATATTATTCAGATGACCATTAGAGAAGCAACTATTCAAGATATAAAAGAACTAAAACATATCGAGCAAGCAATTATTCAATATGAGCGACAATTTGCTACTGACTTAAAGGATGATCCTATTGAATATTATGATTTAGAAGATTTAATACATAGCAAAGATGCAAGTGTTATTGTTGCTGTTATTGAAAACAACATCATTGGTTCAGCCTATGCACTCATCAAAACTTCAAAGCCATTTAAATTTTCAAAACAATATGCTTACTTAGGATTTATGTATGTGTCTCCCAAGTTTCGTGGCACTGGTATAAATGGTAAAATCATAGACAGCCTGATACTCTGGTCAAAACAAAAAGGAGTGACAGAATTTCAATTAGATGTGTACGTTGAAAATAAAAGTGCAATTGAAGCTTACACTAAGAAAAACTTCAAACCTACTTTACTTAATATGAGAATGACAATTAACGATTAACAAATTCAATTGAAGAGAAAGATTTCAATTAAACTAATCGATCTCAAAGGTCTTGCCCAAATTCACTATCTTATATTCTAAATATACTTAGCATGTTCAAACTTCTATATTCACTTCTCATCTTTTGTTTAATTGCTTGTACAAATTCTAAGGTAAACCAATCTGCTCCAGTTAAAAATGCTGTAGAATCTGCTCAAAGCAAGGAGGATCTCAAAAAGCAGAGATTGATAGATAGAGCGAAGTCTTTGGAACTAGACACGCCCTACACCCCTCCACCAGGCGATGCTACTGCACATCATGCCAGTGGTTTTGCCAAAATCCTTTGTTCTGCTGTTTTTATCTCAGGCTTAGACTTTGACTTTGCTGCTGAGGCAATCGGCTACTTCAGTAGTCCATATGATGAAAGACAACATGTAAAAAGAGAACTAGATCTAGAAAATAAGGCTGTACACGTCACTTTGCCGAATGGCGTAGTCAGAACAGCAAAGTTTAATGGAGATTTGGGTTGTGTTTGTCTACCACATGGTCAGTCCGAATTGTCGTTCAAAGCACCAGTTATTGAGAAAAATCTACCCGATGCCGCAACCACACCTTGGCCAATGGGAGATGATTTATCAGGTATTGTATTCCCTAAAGCACTTAATAAAGATAAAATTCAAGAAGCAGTAGATGCAGCATTTGATCCTGCAGATGGATTGACTGCATCGTATGTTGTCACACATAAAGGACAGATCATTGGTGAACGATATAAAAAAGGCATTGACATGCACAGTTCGCTAGAATCTTGGTCAATGGGTAAAAGCCTAACAGCCATGATGATGGGCGTATTGATCCAACAAGGTGTCTATGATCTTTGGCAAGCTGCACCTGTACCAGAATGGCAAAAGGACGGCGACCCTAGACAAAAAATTAGAATTGGAGACATCATGCGCATGTCTAGTGGAATACGTTTTCGAGCACCCCAAGATCCTGATTTTGATCCTGAAGAAGGATACCCAGATCATTTATATGTCTATACAAATGGAGGCAACACTTTCGAATATATAGCTGGACTTCCTCAACAGTGGGAACCCAATACTGTCGGTAGATATCGAAACTGCGATCCAGGTCTGACTAATTATCTTATCCGTCTTGGCGTAGAAGGAAGAGGTCAAGACTATCATTCATTTCCACAACGAGAAATTTTTGATAAAATTGGTGTGCGACATATGGTAATGGAAACGGACAATCACGGAAATTTTTTACTACAAGGTTATGAATTTGGAACAGGGAGAGATTGGGCAAGACTAGGCAACTTGATGTTGAATGATGGGGTTTGGCAGGGTGAGCGACTTTTACCTGAAGGCTATAGGAAATATGCCAATACGCTTGCCCCTGCATGGTTAGCTGATGAGAGACCTATTTATGGTGGCGCATTTTGCTGGGTTAATGGTGATGGCAATTGGCCTGTACCGAAGGATGCCTTTTATTTTGCGGGTGCCGGTGGACAGTTTACGATCATCATTCCATCGCATGATTTGGTTGTTGTTAGATTAGGTCACTATAAAGGATCTGCAAAAGGAGTTGAAGCATTGAAGAAATCGCTATCGTTATTGATGGAGGCTGTACCAGTAAGCTAAAGTTTGCCTTAGTGAAGGTATACTGCGTCATCAGGGGTAATAAGATTACTGATTTAGTGAATCATAAGGATGATGAATTCATGATTCTATCTGCGCACAATGGTAGTCTACTAAAGCTAACAACTTAAAACTACTGCGGAATAATCGTCCTTAATTTTTTTTCAATAACAGATGGAAACAATCGCTTTATCAACACAAACTTTGTTTCTTTTCCACCCACGAGCAATTCGGACTTA
>CALLFA010000098.1 GCA_937997635.1 uncultured Saprospiraceae bacterium
TCGTGACATCTCGGACTAACAATTGATAACTTTCATTTTCTATTTCAGATATGATTCGTTCGTCAGTAAATGCATTCCCATCTATTGAATATTGAAGTCTGCCTCCAAACCCTCGTGGATTTACAGAAATGACGCCATTTGCTTCCCCGCAGTCTGGCAACTGACTTATGTTAGCATTAAAGTGAAAGTCTTCTATCACGACCAATGTGCTGTCATAGGATAGATTTCCAATTTCGACGAAAAGGAAATCATCTAAAGCAAAGTCATTGCCATTTGGATCAGTATTTCGATTGACAATACAAATCTCTGCTGTAGTTGTATCAAAAGATTGCCAGAATTCGAAGAATTGGCGCCATTGGCATACCTCTTCTATCGCTGTAAATATAAAGCCAAGAGGTTCATCATTGATGCTAAATTGTAATTGAGCTGGATTACTCCCTAACACTGAACTCAACCAAGTAGAAAATGCATATTGTGTATTTGGTTTGACTTCTATGGTTTGACACCAGACTTTCAAGCCTGCAGTTGGTGCACCATCGACCACCATCATCAATCCTGATCCATCTGTATGGTCAGGGCAATCGGTAAAAAAAATGCCATTTAATTTTGCTGCACTATCAGTGACACCATATAGGCCTTGGGTGAAGATCCGTTCTGAAAAAGGATAATCGCTATTAAAACCGACATTACCTTCTGAAAAATCTGGATTTATAATCAAATTTTCACCAATGATTTCATCAATGCTTTCAACAACATATAGAGTACTGACTACAGGCGATGCAATTGGATTATGGATCGAAGGATTATCTAGGGATGAACTTGGATTCCAGTTATAGGTGAATTTATTTGGTTCAGTTAAAAGCTGAACAACATCTGATGGATCGCATAGCAATAGGGTATCTACCTGTGCATGTGTAACAAGCGATATGCATATGGTTATGACACTAAAAAACCACGTTCTTGATTTAACTATCAGTTCGATCATTCAAAATAAGCTAAGCTTTTCAAATAACAAAGAGTTGATGGCATAGAGGCAATGCATATTACAGTCATAGCGATGCACTTTAATTTAAATCCACCCTACTTTTTTCCGCCATTCATCATACAGTTGTTTCTTTTTATCAAAATCCTTTGGTGGAGATTCATTTTCTGACTTAGCTTGTTTACGCATCAATGCTGTTTGTTCTTCAAGGCTATTTAAATTTAATTCCTTTCTACGATCATTGACTTTATCTACATCATCGCACTGTTGCGGATTCAACTCCCCATTTTCGTCCCAATCAAATTGAGTACCGTACAGTTGTGGTTTGTTTTCTAATATTGAAATACGATCTGACAAATAAGCGAGTTGGATTTTATTGGCCTTTTCTTGACTTACAGCATCTTCTAATAATCTCAAACACTTCTTCATAAATGGCGGTAGACTTATCGCATGTTGTATAATCAACCAAGCAGCAGCATTGGCTTCTTTTCCTACTTTATCAATTGTTGGATATCCGATATCGTCAATTATATTATGTAAAGCAGTTGCATTAAAAATGTGTAAGGCTTCCATTTCTTTATTGTAAGCTTGAAAGAGCTCGCCTGTTTCAACTAATTTAGCTCTCAGATTAAGATCAGCATCTTTAAGCTCTATTATTTTATCTGCTATTTCTTTGTTTTTCAATACTAGTTTTTAATTGAATCAGACCTTCATTATCAAGTCATAGGCGAGTTCCAACAAATTTTCTTTTTCATCCAGAGTTCTTGTTAAAGGCAATTGTGCCAAACCAATCAAACGTCGCATGATTTCTATGCCTGATACTTGCACCAATACATTTACATTCAATTCATTTGGATATATATGTTGAATTGTTGAAAGAACACCTTTATCATGTGTGATTAAAATGTAATGAGCAGCAAGCACGCCCAAATCGAACTCAGGAAATCCTAGAAAACTAAATTCGGGATCAATGATGTAAATATGATCGTCTTTTGACATCCAACTGCCAGGGTAATAATCGCCATGCAGCAAAGTATTTCCTTCTGATAAATATCTATCTCCGACAGAATCAATTCTTTCTTTTAATTTATCGTCATTTTTAAAGGGCACAGATAACGCTTGTAAACCTTCTTGTACATCATCCAAAGAAAAGCCATTATCATCAATAAATGGTAGTTTGAATATATGCTGATAATTTAATTGACGGAGACTTTTATTTTCCGGATAGTTCTGTGGAGCTTTTGACTGGTGAATGTTAGCAGCAAGAGTAATCAATACTTCTAGCTGATCCTTTTCGAATTGTTTGGCTTCGTACAAACTCGACATATCCTCACAATTACCTAAATCCTCAAGAATGAGCAAATGATGTTCATCACTGTAATGAAGAATTTCTGGAACATGTTTATTCAATACCTCTTTATTGGCTATTGCCGAATAGAATTGGTATTCAACATCTATTCGTTCAATGGGAGCGTCTATATCTTGATACTTTTGTACAAATGGTCGCGATTGTTTTAAAATAAAAGAATGCAAATTCGTTTGAATGCGTAGTACCACATTCATATTGCCCTCACCTGGTTTACTGATTTCCGTTATGCGTTCATCCACATGGCTAAGAAAACCCTTACTCTTCAATAGTTTTTCAATTTCTTGAATTGGTGTTTGCTGATCAATGAACATATGATTGATGGTCTATAAATTGCGTAATGATTTCCAAAAACGTTGAGTCATTTCATCGACATCCAGATCAGTATAAATCCCAATAGTTCGACGAGTATTTTCCGGTGGTGTTGGCAGCTGTTTTATTGTTGTTAACTCTGGGTGTGCGAGCGCTTCAATTATTGCGACATCCCACATCACCCATTCCGTTTTTTCAGGATCATTCTTTGTCCACCAGCGATCAAAGCTTTCCCATCTTCTCAATAAATATTCGGCAATTCCGGTTTTATTTTTCAAATGTGCATCAACATCTTTTTTTGTAAATATCAGATGCTGACTGGTCGATGCTGTCATCACGGTAAATTCCAGTTCTTTGGTATTAAGCAAAACTTCTACAGCAATGGGATCATTTCCTGAATTAAATTCTTTTTTATCAAAAACATTTGTCGCTGGTGAATGCCAGAAGCCAAGGTAATGGACATGCACTTTTGGAATTATTGTAGGATCCTCCAAAATTGCAGATGCTACATTGGTACAAGGCCCCAAAATAACGACATTAAGTTTTTGATCGCCAACCATTTGATGTGCAGCTTTTATGATAAACTGGGAAGCTTCTGAAGAGACAGCTACACCATATTCTGTCAAAGGAACATTACTTCCCAATGGTAGTGGTATGTCCTTTACATTCATTAATGCAATTATCTCTTCATTCAATTTCTGACTTTCTTTTACCGAATTTTCTGAAGCTAGAGGTGAGGTATGGAATTGAGCCGAGTTAATTCCAATTAAATCAAATTTTGGCTCTTCAATTGCTCTGACAATCGCATATAAATCGTCAACTTCATTAGCCGTATCAGCGTCAATAATTAACGGAATGGAATTATCTTTTATCTGTGCATTCCCACTAAAGACATTAAAACAAAACATGCCTAGAAAAAGCAAACATTTACTCGTTACTGCATATTGCATTGTCTGAATTTTAATCATTAATTCTCTCACCTCTTCATTAATTTTTAATCACATTTATTCAAACCAAATCAATCTACAAGCCTTCTTTTAGAACAAAATAAATCGTTTTAATTCCATCAACATAATTACCGAAACGAATGTTTTCATTTGGACTATGTTGATTATTATCGCGGTTGACAGTGGGCACAGTTACAGCTGGAATTCCCAATTCATTGACAAATGGGGAAATAGGAATACTCCCACCAGATGTTCGTTGCTTTATCGGTGTTTTATTAAATGCTTTCGTCAGTGCCCTATCTAACCAATGTCCTATATCTGAATCAAAATCTGTACGAAAAGCGAGGTAAGATGTTTCATATGTAAACGAACAAAGCTTATTGTTTTTCAAGCGTTCTGCAGCAGTTGGTTTATCATCCACAATTTTATAACCTTGTGATTCGATGTGTTTTCTGACTAAAGACAGCAATCGATCTGGATCACTCTCGATGACCAAACGCATATCAATTTCTGCAACTGCCGATGAAGGGACAATCGTACGACTCTCCTCTCCTACCCAACCAGAAGACATCCCTCGCACATTGAGTGAAGGATATTGTAGAGCTTCTTGATAATTTGGTGCCACACCATCTGGTTCTGCAATGCCCATTTTCACTTTGATGTTTTGTTCGTCATCAGGGACATCTGCTAAAATTGATTTTACATCATCGGATAAAGTAATGCCGTCATAAAAGCCAGGAATAGTCACTCTCCCTTTGTCGTCCTTCATACTCGATATCAATTGGGCAAGCCTCACTGCTGGATTGGGCACATAATTTCCATAATGCCCACTGTGTTGAGGAAAATACGGTCCAAATACTTTTAAGGTGATTGTTGTGATGCCTCTTGCTCCGAAGGTCAAAGTGGGTTGGTTTTTCAAGTGTCTGGGACCATCAAAAATCACAAGCATATCAGAGGACAAGTCTTCTTTGTAGTCAAGTACTGCTTGGGGCAAATGCGGTGACCCCAGCTCCTCTTCAAAATCCATGATGACTTTGAGATGAAAATCTGGTTGGAAGGCTTCTTCATTAATCATATCCATCGCTGTCAAAAACATATTGACCGCACCTTTACTGTCTGATGTTGATCGCGCAAAAATACGCCATTCAGGATCAGGATTCTGCTCCAACAGTTTTTCCCAAGCTATCTCATCCCAACCTCCATCAATAGATTTCTCTTTGAGAACTGCAGTATATGGATTTTCCTGATACCAAAAATTCGGATCTACTGGCTGACCATCGACTTGTAAGTAGACCAAGACTGTTTTTGCATCTTTTTTTGTCGAATGACGTTCTGCCAATAATAAAGGGACCGTCTTGGTATTCAATCGTTTTGTACTAAATCCCCGTTTCTTGAAGTGAGTCTCACACCATTTTACATTCAATTCAATATCATCTGGATAGACAGCATCATTTGGAATAGCCAACAATTCTTTGAGTTGCGGCAACGACTCCTGCGCAGAAAGCAGAAACTTTTCATCGTACGCATGCTGCGATAAGAGTGGAGATGTGAGGAAGGATATGATAATAAGCCTACATATGTTTTTCATGAGATTCTGATTGTGATTACTAGATGCATTTATCTGCTGGTTAAAATATCAATATAGATGGTTATAAGTTCTACAATTGTGTTAAATTTCATCAATTTTTTAAGACCTATTATCATTCACAGAAACTGTCAGAATACCGTTATAGTAAAGTGTTCTAGAACTTGAAGGCCTTTAATACAAGCAATTTATAGCATGAAATTGATTAAACGAACTACATATCTGGTATTTTTCTTTGCGATTAATGTTGCAATATCATATAGCCAAGATGCTGATTTACAGATAGATACGACATTTACATTAACCCTTTCTGACAAGAGTATTGCTGAGATTGCAGATAATATAGAACAACTCACAGATAAACAAATCTTTTTCAAATCAGATGATCATCAAGGGCTGAAATATAGCATGGAAGCCAATAATATTGGACTAAATGAAGCTTTGGATCAGATGCTTGCGGGTACAAAATTCTCCTATTTGGAATATGGAGACAACAGCATTGTCATTGTGCCCACGTATCTGGTATCGGAAAATTTTAGTGCTTCCTATTTCCAACTACTCGAAGAAATTTCTGAAGACTCAGATGGAGGCAATGTAAAACGATACGATGGGATCACTGTAGGAAATGTGGATAACTTAAAACCATCAGGAACGGCTAATGTTTCCGGCGTTGTTATTGATGGCCAAACAGGTGAAGGAATCATAGGTGCTACTATCCAATGGTTAAACACATCGAGTACTGGTGTGACGGACGTCGACGGCAGCTTTATCACAACTGTAGAAGTCGGTGAGCAAATATTACAAATCCAATATATCGGCTATCAAACGATAACTAAAAAAGTAAAGATCCTGTCAGATGGCAAGGTTGACTTGACCATGGAAAAAGAGGCAGTGTCGTTAGAAGAAATAGTCATTAGTGAACGGAGTGCTAGCGAGCGAGTCGAAAGCACTCAAATAAGTGTAGAGCGTATTTCTGCAAAAGAGATTAAAAAATTGCCATCTTTTTTAGGTGAACCTGATGTAATACAGAGTCTGCTCATCCAACCTGGTGTGAGTAATGTTGGAGAAGGGTCAATTGGCTTCAATGTCAGAGGTGGAGATGTCGATCAAAATTTAATTATTCAAGATGAGGCATTGATATTCAACACTTCGCATGCCTTGGGATTCTTCAGTACATTCAATACAGATTTAATCAAAGGTGTTGATTTGTACAAAGGGATCATACCAGCTCAATACGGTGGTAGATTGGCGTCTGTGATGGATGTGGAAATGCGAGATGGCAATCCTGATGAATATAAGTTGAGTGCAGGAATTGGCATGGTCTCTGGCAAGTTAACATTCGAAGGTCCGATCACAGAAAAGACATCTTTCATTACAGGCTTACGAGCAAGCTATGGCAATTGGATATTGGGTCTTATTGATGTCCCAGAAGTACAAAACAGTAACGCTTCATTTAATGACTTCAATGGACGAATCACGCATAGATTTTCTGATAAATCTTCATTAATCCTGGCTGGTTATCTTGCAAATGACGATTTTAATTTCAACAATGAATTTGGATTTGATTACAGTACGAAGCTAGGTCAGCTCATTTACAAAAATGCCTTTAGCAATAATATTCTGAGTGAGACGACATTTTCTTATTCAACTTACGAGAGTACCCAAAGTGATTTTGAAATAATACCAGCAACAAATTTTCAAAACGATATTGAGTATTTCAAGTTTAAAGAACTCATAACGATCAATCCTAGTGGCAAATTTAGGATCAATACTGGTTTCTCTAGTATACTATACAACTCTGAACCAGGAAGGCGTGAACTCATAGATGATGAAGTCTTACTTGACGAACTTGATACTGAAAGAGGTTTAGAGTCTGCTGTTTTTGCCGACTTAAAGATTCCCGTTTCTGATAAAATATCCGTGTCAGCTGGACTAAGAGTTAGCGCTTATCAACAATTGGGACCAGCAGAGGTATTAACCTATGACCCTGAGCTTCCAAGAAGAATTGAAAATGTTATTGGTAGTGAAAGTTTTGACGGAGGTGTCGTCGCATCCTATTTCGGTATAGAACCAAGAGCCTCAGTGCGATTTGGAATTACAGACAATTCATCAATAAAAGCAGGATACAGCAGAACCACTCAATACATCAATCAGATTTTTAACACAGATAGCCCTACGCCTACTTCACAATGGCAACTGAGTACAACTCATATTGAACCAACGAGGTCTCATAACCTTTCGATGGGTTACTTCATGAATCTGGCAGATAACAATTATGAAACATCCTTAAGTATTTTTGGCAGAAGAATTGACAAATTGTTTGATTACAGAGATTTTGCTGACCTCCTTGTCAATGATCATCTCGAGACAGAATTACTTGATGGTGAAGGACGTGCATATGGAGTAGAATTAAGTATAAAGAAAAAGACTGGAGTTATCAATGGAAGCTTTTCTTACACCTTTTCCAGATCCCAAAGACTTGTAGAAGGCATTAATAGAAATGATTGGTACTCCAGTAATTTTGATAAACCACATGAAGGTTCATTGGTATTGAATTATCAGCCGAATCAGCGGAACAATGTGTCTTTAAATTTCACCTACGCACAAGGTCGGCCGACGACACCTCCAGTAGCAGGTTTTGTCACACCTGAAAATGTATTTGTCCCAATATTTGCAGAGCGGAACCAAGAAAGAATACCCGACTTCCAACGACTAGATATTTCGTATACGTTTGGGGAAGGTTATAAGAAAGATAGAAAGTTCAGACTTAGCTGGACCTTATCGGTATATAATATATTAGGTCGAGAAAATGCCTTTTCCGTATTCTTTTCGAGAGGAGCTTTTAATGTGCCAAGAGCACAACAGTTATCTGTATTAGGGAATGCATTTCCTGCATTAACCTTCCAAATTGAATTGTTATGATGCGATTGATAAAAGTGTTTATAATCATATTTCTAACTGGTGCAAGCAGTTGTATTTCTGATATCGATTTACAAGCTCCGCCAGATGTCGACAACCTATTGGCTATACAGGCGCAGTTGACAAAAGGTACACCACATGTGTTCTTTGCAAGCATTGGAAAAGTATTTGATTTTGGGGGAAGATCTGCACCAATACGAGTTCGCCGTGTCACACTTGCAAATGAACTAGGACAAGAATTGGTGATTCCAAATACAGATACAGAAGAATACAGATTAGAAATCTCTCCAGATTCTGATGAATTTGTTATTGAAGATTTCATGACATTTAATCTGGTGGTAGAAACTTCTGATGGCAGGGTTTATACCTCCACATTTGAGCAACTGTTACCTGTTTCTCAAGTTGACGAATTGACTATTGACATTGTTACAGAATTTGAAGAGCAAGAAACAATTATTGGCGGATTGGTGGAAGTTGAAAAAATTCAATTTAGTGTTACAACACCAGCTACTGTACCTAACACAAATGATCTTGGCAGATTCAGATGGACATTCGAAGAAGTATTCCAGCAAACAGATACGCCACCCGATGGATCAGAATCAAAAACATGCTATGTGACTCAAGGAATAGGAGCCACTGTAGAAACAACATTCGATCCTACGATTTCAGGTGTAAGTACAATTGAGAATCTTCCCATTTTTGTGAATAATATATTCTTCAATTATGCAGAGGGGAATTATTTTATCGCTTTACAACAATCATTGACTCCAACAGCTTTTACCTATTTCAATTCGGTTAGTGAAGTTATATCAAGAGAGGCAAGTATTTTTAACAGTCCAGCTGGGCGACTACAATCAAATTTCACAAATTTAGATGACCCAGATGATGAAGTTTTTGGCTATTTCTTTGCGACTAGTATAGATACTGCCCGCATATTTGTATCTCCAGAAACGGTAGGATCACCTGGAAGGTTATGTCCAGTAATGTCTATGCGCCCGACAGATTGTCCATCTGCTGCCTGCTGTGATTGTTTGGATCAAGAAAGAAGTACTTTGGAACGCCCTAGGTGGTGGTTATAAGAATATAATGTGCGTACGATAATGATAAAATGTAATGATTAAACTTGTATCAAATTAACAAGGATTATGAAAAACGTAATTAGAGGTTTTATCTGGACTTTTCTGTTCTTCACATCACTTCAGATGATGGCCCAAAATAGCTTTATTTCGCATTTAAGCAAACCATACTTTTGCCAAGGAGAGCAGGTTTTCTATAAGCTATATTTGCCTAATGATTATGTAGGTTCAAATGTTGCTGTTAATATACGACTGTATAATGGAGATCAACTCATGCAACAATTTTATCAAAAATCAGAAACGAACAGTTTCATAGCGGGCGTGGTAGACTTGCCTTTAGATTATGCAAGTGGAAACTATACGATTGCATTTTTAGTAGCTGATTCATCACAAAAGGTGATGGAAACCGTCAATGAAATATCCTTCCCGATATACAACGATCTATCAACTGAATTGACCAATGTTACAAACAATGTTAGTGTCATCGATAGCGACAAATCGCAAATCGAGATTAGGCTAAATTCAGATGTTGTGATAAATTCAAGAGCAAAGAATGAAGTCAGTTTCACTTTATCCAATGACCAAAATGCGAACTTATCTAATGCTGAAGTTTCTGTTGCAATTGTTGATAAAAAATTGGTATTTGGAAATGCCAATCCGTTCGTTAGTGTTTCTACTAATTCTAAAAGCACCATTACAAATCCTAGTGACAAATTAGCCATCTACGGATTTGCAAGTGACGACAAAGGCAGACCGCAGGCATTAAACATTCTTGGTGCATGGAGTTTAGATGCGCAAAAATTCTCTTTTACCAAAGTCTTAGATAATGGTAATTTCTTCCTTGAACTTGAAGATTTTGAAGGTGACCAATCATTTCAATTTGTCAGATACGATGACTCACAAAAAAATGTCAACTACAGTTTGATGAAACCAAATAGCAGAAGTACAACAGATAACAAAACTATTGCACAACCTGACATCGAAGCTTATCTTTCTGATAGTAGAAAGAGAAGGCTATTAAATCAATATTTCGGCACCAGAAAAAAAGTCAACGTAGATAAAGAAGCAATAAAAGCAGCAAGATTACTTAAGCCAAATACAAGCTATAATCTTGCGGAGTTCAAACGGTTTGAAACTTTAGGCGGATTTTTTGGAGAATTATCTACCGCTTTAGATTTGCGAAAAGATGACAAGGGTGACTATATATGTAACGTATTAAAACCTAAAACCAGAGAAATAGGTAGTACGTATTTAGGTGACACTCCAATATTTATTATTGATGGAAAGATCAGTAAGGACCCTAATTTCTTTGCCAGTCTAAATTTTGATGAAATGTCAATTATTGACTTACATTTTGATGCAAAATCACTCCGTACCATGTTTAATGCAATGGGAAAAAATGGAGCAGTTGTCGTAAAAACGAAATTACCTGAATTTCAATTACAGGAAAGCGAACAGTCTGACATTATAACCTTATCTGGTATTCAACGTGGAGATACGAGTTATGGTTACGAGGATTCTGAAATCGAAATGGAGAGTTCTCGCCCACTCTTTTCTTCACTTATCTATTGGAATCCTTATCTAAAGTCAGATGCAAAGGGTCAAATTACTGTCACGTATAATCATACGGATGATCGTGGAGAATGCGTGATGATTATTTTTGCGCGTGCTGAGGACGGGACCATAGGTTGGAAAACAATAGACTTAGAAGTAAAAAGTTAACCAACTGAAATTCAAGTCCTTCATAAATCCATCCTTGCATCTTGACTTCTGCAAGAAAAACTCCGCGTTAATGACTCAATGAGAAATTTAAAAAAAGACTACACCTATTGGAATCAACTCACTAAAAGTGACATAGATGATAATATAAAACAAGCACTAAACGAAAACATCAACTACTATGACGAATTAATCATGGGAATACCAGGTTCGCATTTGGATGAAAACGAATTTGGAAAAGAAACGAATGTATTGAATGGGTCTACGTATTTGCAAGTGCTGATCAACAATCCCAACCACATTGGAGTCCACACACTTGGTAAATTTGAGCCCTATTTTAAAGGTACACACAAACTAGAAAGGGATGTGATTAATGTCATCAGTGAAGACATTCTTGATGGCAAAGCTGCTGATGTTGATGGCTATGTGTCTTCAGGTGGAACAGAAGGCAATCTACAAGCCATATGGATTTATAGAAATTATTTTAAATCACTGAATGAGAATTCACAGACAAGAAGTGAATACGATAACACCTGTATCGTTTGTTCTGCAGATACTCATTATTCAATTGACAAAGCAGCAGATGTTTTCAATGTTAATTTAAAAAAAATAAGTGTAGATAATAGAAGTAGAGAATTAGCGTATGAAGAATTAAAAGTAACTCTAGAAACGCTTCAAAACAAAGGCACTAAAAACATCATTTTTATTGTCAATATGATGACTACGATGTTTGGCTCTGTTGATCAGATTGGAAAGATAGTCCCAATATTGAAAGCTTCCAATCTGAATTATAAAATACATGTGGATGGTGCATATGGAGGATTTCTTTATCCTTTCACCATTGAAAATCCGGAGATATCATTCAAAAACAAGGAGATAACATCATTCAGTTTAGATGCACATAAAATGTTACAGGCACCTTATGGAACTGGTCTTTTTCTGATTAGAAAGGGATATTTTGAAAACACAAAAACAAAAAGTGCAAGCTATGTCGTTGGGAAAGACTACACATTAATCGGTAGCCGATCAGGTGCAAATGCCATCAGCATTTATAAAATACTTTTTAACTACGGCCCATACGATTGGCAAGAAAAAATGCTAAATCTAGTATCAAGAGCAAAATGGTTTTATGAAGAAATTCAACAATTAAATATAGAGTCTATTTACTTCAAAGGATCAAACATCATAGCCATCAACCAAAAACACATCACACAAGAGACAGCATCAAAATTTGGCCTTGTCAGTGATGACTCCAAAAATCCAACATGGTATAAAGTTGTGGTAATGGTGCATGTAAAGAGAGCGAAACTATTAATGCTTATTCAGGACTTGAGTGATCATGATTAAATATATCAGGCTTTCAGTTATAAGCACATTATAAAACCCAATAGTAAAGTCGATCATATTTCGTTAATTTTTATATCAATAAAATAGTACCTTAAACGCAATTTCATACGTTAATGGCGATTGCAGATTCTAAGATTATAATCCATATGGTATCAAGCCTTGACGGATACGTAGCTAAGCTTGATGGCGATGTGTCTTGGTTAGAAATCTATAATGACTACAAGAACGGCAAGCAACTTACTCAAAAAGATATCGAAGAATATCTTACGAAAATTGACTGTTATGTAATGGGTAGTGCCACTTACGAGTTGGCATTAGACATTGGTTGGCCTTATGGTGACAAACCAGTATATGTCCTCACGAAGCGGTCGTTACCTATTGAACATTCATCAGTTCAGTTCTATTCGAAAGAGCTAACGACATTAGTAAGTCATTTAAAAAAAACATATACCAATACATGGGTAGTAGGAGGCCCAACATTGATCAGTGAATGTATTCGTTCTAAGTTTGCTGATGAATTAATCATATCAATTAAACCCATCATTCTTGGAGAGGGAATTTCCCTTTT
>CALLFA010000099.1 GCA_937997635.1 uncultured Saprospiraceae bacterium
TGGCTGGCTGACACACAAAATCATCCCTTCACAGCCACCCTTGACTGAACCTGAAAATTAACTCGTGAGTGGCATAAGATTTGAAAATCCATGAAATATGATTTTATTTTTTAACCAGACACACTTAAATGAACTATCCCAAAAAATCATAAAGACTAGCTGATTTATTGTATAAATCGTCCTTCCTCACTTTTCCTAATCTTAAACAACATCAGCTCTTTCATCAGATGTGCACGCTTGATCGCTTCATCCGCTTTTTCACCTTGATGGTTGTTTCTGACTGTTTGTTCCCAGAGTTCTAGCCAGCGGTCAAAATGTGCGGGGTCTAATCTGACCTTTTGATTGAGAGCAATGTGCTTACGCATGACATTGCCTGTATAACTTTGTTCGCCTAGTATGACAGAGCACCAAAATTGATTAATGATTTCTAAATGATGCTCTAGCTGCTCCACGATAGTTTGCTCGAAGATGTGCTTGACTAGATCATCTTCCAACAAAGACCCATAAAATTCTGCAACGACTTGTTCGACGTCTTGTCGAGATTCTATATCACGGTTCACGTAGTCAACTTATGCAAAAAGGACTATTTATCCAAACCCAGTTCTTTTCTTAGTGCAAGGTCTTTGTTTGAGTGTCGGCTCCAGTAATTGGAATTGATGGTTTTCATTTTTGTAGCGACTGTAGTGCGACCTGAACTCAAATCTTTTTCTTCCCAAGAATCAATGCGATGTGGGAAAGCACTTTCAAAGTTAATTACTAATTCTCTATTCAAGCCTGGGTAGTTGATGGTGTAAGCGTTCATGCCATTGCCAACATCAGCCACTGACATGTTGGCTTGGTAGGCTTTTGTTTCTGCATGAACCAGTCGCATATATAAGAATGACGGAATTACTTGTTGGTTACCAACAGGTAAAGCGTCTGGATTGATCCGAATCATACTGAAGAGATCGTCTTCTAGTAAATTTTTGTCAATGCTTTCCTTAGTTGATTGACCTTCGAAGTAGGAGTGTATAGAGATGTCAAAATTGCGTTTGTTTGTCATTTCCATGTACGTATGTCCACACCATTCTTGTGAAGACGAACTGATCTTAAGAGAATGTTCACCGCCTTCCACAGGAAAGAATGTGCTGTTCATCAACGAATACGGATACACACCTGTATTGAATTTCTTGGTGTAGTTCAGCTTCATGACAGATACATCTTTGCTAGTTGGGCGATCTGCTTTTGTGTTCGATGATTTTGAGAATGGTTCAGTTACAAAAACCAATACTGCAGTCCCTTCGTGGATCTCTCCGTATCGATCTTGCTTCAGGTTAAAACTTGTGATTTCTGCTTCGCCAGCGTACCAGTAATCTGCAAATTGCTTTTTGTTTTTTGGTTTGATGCCGTCACCGTCTGTGATAGGGCTCGCACACATGAGGAATAGTGTTGATAATAATATGTGTATAAAATTCATGATCCCGTTTTTAGTATATACCAAAATGAAAATAGATTGACCCTTTCTTACTTGATCTTTTATCTGTTCTCATCGTTGAAAATAATCGTGAATACCTACATTCACTGCGTTTTTCGTCTTGACAACAGACAAAACCTCTACGTAATAAATCAGTCAAACCATTCTCTTTTGGTATATAACAGATATATCGGTTTGATGTTTACGAACTTTCATGAACTGTTGCCAACATAAAGGAAGAATAAACTTATGTCAGATGTAAAAAGATAGATTTTTGATTTTTAGGCCAACACTTATCTATCGCGGCATTCTGAGAACGCCTATGGAATTAGTATGGAAACAAGCTGGCAATAGAGTAGAAATAAGTGCCTCAAAAAAAAGTTGTCAACTACTGACCTAGCCCTAATCATCTGTGCAACTGATTCAAGTAAGTCTCTGATAATGTGTCGTTTACATAAGTAAATCAACTACAATTTTGTCTTGAATTATGCTCTTTCGCAAACAATTGTTCGGGTTTTTCCACACCGTCCAAGGGGAAACCCTATGATTTTAAGAAAGGGGATTATATAATTTCATAAGTACAAGAGCAAAGGCTCCCAACATAAAAACGCTTTATGTACAACCATTAAATGAAAATATTTATTGAGAATAAAACATCGTCCAAAGAAATAGGAATTACGTCCTAGTGATTGCTAAAAAATAACATCAACTTAAAAAATGAAATGCCATGAATCAAGACTATCTATCAGTATTGATAACTGAACTCCGATGCCATAAATTAATCAAATGTGAGCCTCAACTCAGCCCTGAAAAGTGGAATAAGAGTGCATTTGAACTCTGTTCTAAGATTATCAGTGAGACGCTTTTGATTTCCTTTACGGAACAAGACATGCTAAAATATGGCACTTCCATATCGTATAAGACTTTACAGTCCATATTTAGAAAAACATATACACTCAAATATCCAATAGATCCCAGATCTTTAAGCACACTCACTAAAATTGTTCGCTTCCTCGGGTACAACAGTTGGACAGATTTTGTAAATACTTCAGTAGAATCAGAAGCTGCACCTCACACAGAAGAAATTCATTTGGTTGATTTTATCAAAGGAGCGGTAAATAATTCATTTGATGCCATTTCAGGTTTGACTACAACTGCTCTAGAAAAATATTACGATAGTCAATACTCGGCATTCAAAATGTTAAATGAAGTCATCATCCACAACAAGACAAACCAAAACATCATCAACAACCCAACGAATCCATCTACTGTTGAAATACTAGATATTGAAGTGGAAAATATCGACGACAATACAGCTAGAGTAAAAACAAAGGAATATTGGTTATTATGCTGGTGGAATAAAGAACAAAAGAAATATACAACTCGTTTGAAAGACATTAATGATCACATGTACACCTTGATTAAAGATAAACAAGACTGGCGTATACTCAATGATGTGACAGTGAGTGATAAGTACCAACTGCAACTTTCGGAAAAAAAATAAATTTTAGTTGATGGTTGATAGCTGTTATGCTGTTAGTTTTTGTCTCACAACAGATCATGTAATTGCTCAACCAATAGATTATATGCATGATCATTTTCCAAACATCTCAAATGCGAAGGATTTTTAGTCCAGGCAACAAGTTCTGTAATCAATTGCTTATTTTTTTTATCTGAACTGATTCGTTTTATTAGGTCATTATATTGAATGCCAAGTGATTCACAAGGAGAGGTGACAGCTATGCTTGTTGCTGTTGATTCGTTAGTTAGCAGTTTTTCGACAGGTAGTATTTCAGCTGATGCTTGGTCATTTACATAGGGGGTTGCTGCTTCTTTACATTGACTAAGTAAGATGACTAGTGGGATAAGGAATAAATATTTCATTTTACAGATTATCGATTATAAATTAAGTCGCCAGGCGTTTTGTTGAATATATATCTCAAAATTCTAGCACAGAAAATAAATATTGCTGCGAATGACAGCAACCATGTGATTAAGATTGGCACAGAGTTGACAGCAATTATTTTTGCTATCGCTTTTGTACTTAAGATCTGAAATATCAATAATAAAATAAGCGTATAAAAGCTGGCTTGTAAGAATAGTTTCCCACATATGACAGAATATGACTTGATTATTTTTTCATTTGATAATCCAAATGCTTTTAATGTGCCAATGCTAGGCTTTATAGATGAAATATGACTATCAAGAATGTGGTAAATAAATAGAAACACAAAGGATAAACTAAGTAAGACAATAATGATGGCTGTAGACATTGCCATTCTTGTTACTGTAGTAAAGTTTTCTTTTGCTTTTACATCATGTAAAGAGATTTTGAATCCATAGGTTGATTCAAGGTGATCACTTAGTTCACCAACTTCACCCAAAGAATTAAAACTAAATGTGAGATAATAAGGGTCTTCAATTTCACATGCTCTATGCGCATTGCATTCTAATTCTTCAATTGACAATAGTCCTTTTGATTTGAGAAACTCATCAAAATGATCGTTGTCGTAAAAGTCATCCAAACTAAGTGTTACCCAATTGTATAAAAAGTTGTTGATGTTTTTCACTTTTATGTCCTTGTATTCTACAACACGTTGACTGTATTTTTCAAATTGATCTATAAACAGTTCCACATTTGAAGTGTCTCGCAGTAATACTTTAACGTTGTTTGTTTCTGTTTGTCCTCTGAATTGTTCTACTGCGCACCGCATTTGAAGTATGCTCATCATATGTTCAGATACTAAAACGTCGCAGTTATCGGGGAGCTGATTAACAGAACCTAATAAAGGAATATTGAAATATTTGTCTCCCATGATTGATAAAAAGAGATTATCCTTTTTTCTTTTATCAGTCACAAAAATTGATTTATTAATAATTGCCCAACACTCTGAGTCTTCATTACTGACTTTGATGTTGTTTTCGTTTAAAATTCTGTTTAAAAGATCAGAATTTTTATCAATCGATCGTACTCTTAATTTTCCTAAGGACTCCTGATTAATCTCATTTATCCCTTCAATATGTTGGATGTTATAATGGCTAACTGTATCAAGACTATATTTGTCAAGCAATTCTCTTTCTTTGAAATTATCTATTATAAAACTAGCATCCTCAACTTTATGATTAGGAATATCCAAGGACACCCAATTTGTAAATGGATTATCCATTTGGATTTTTAGTTGCGTCTTGTAGTTCTGTAAAAAAGCCAGAGAAAAATAGCTGATAAATAGGATTATTATTAGAATAATTAAATTATACTTTTTGGCACCTTTTATTTTTGAAAACTCCCTCTCGTAAAACAATTTTTCGAACCCACTTCTTTTACTCTTATCCATTTTAATAAATTGTCTGTATTTCATTAATTAAATCTGTCTCGGCTCGGTGATCATTATTTGGATTGTAACTTAATTCAACAATATTTGTGTTTCGACATTCTTTTACTGTAAGAAAATAGTCGGCATATTTTCTTGCCAGATTGGTGTCGTGTGAGACGACGATAGCTGTTTTATTGTGCGTTTTGATGTGGTTTTGAAGTGTTTCAAACAATTTGTCACCTGTTTCTGCGTCAAGATTACCAGTTGGTTCGTCAGCAATTAATATATTATAATCACCAATAAGTGCACGAATGAATGCCACTCTTTGTCTCTGGCCACCTGATAAATGAGTAACATCTTTATGATAAATGGACAGTGGCAAATCAAATTCTGCAACGTAGTCCGCAATTATATTTTTGGCGTCTTCAATATCCACATCTTCCAATAAAAGAGGGAAGATCATATTTTCACCAGCGCTATAGTAATCTATTAAATTGGGTGTTTGAAAAAGAAAGGAAAAATATTTGGCTCTAATTTTTGATATGAGCATTTCAGGATATTGCCACAATTTTGAAATTTGATGAAATCTACCGTCAATATTTAGTGAGCAATTTGATTGTTCATGCATTGTGTCATTCATAAGACCTAATGCTTCTATGAATGTGCTCTTACCAACACCCGATTTACCAAGAACAAAGTAAATGTTTCCTTGCTCAATATTGATGCCATTCGCATGTACTAATTCTCCTGTTCCATCATAGGAGCACTTTAGTGATTGTATGTTATAGAGAACCTCTTTATGCATGATGATGTTAAATTTTACTACTTGGATATAAGTAGATCCTCTAATGGGATCCAGAAATAAGTGTTTTCTTCATAGATATCCGCATTCGGCGATAGCTTTCCTGCATTATAAGAGAATTCATGTTTTAACCCTTCTCCTTTTATTTTATTTAATTTTAAAAGAGATCTAGAAAAATTTTGATAAATCCTTTGGAGTGTCTCTCTATCTAAATTATAAATGTCTCCGATTTTAAATTTTAGTTCAGACTTAATGTCATATCCTTGGTCAGATATACCTTGTAAAAGATAATCTAGATAGCCAATACTTTTACTTCTTATGTCCATATCTGATAAATCATCACCGGATAATTTTCTAACCAATTCTAGTATATTACTGTACAAAGCTTCTCGTTGCTTGTCTAAAGATTTAGTTGCAGCCTCATCTAAGCGTTTTATTGTATTTATGTATTCTAGTAAATCCTTTTGAGGCATAAATGCCACATATTTAAATGGAGAATGCTCAGCCTCATTACTGTATTTGATTGGGAAATATACTTCGTGAAATAACTTAATCTGTTCGTTTATCACCTTCTTAATATCTGTTTTATCAATGCCTGGATTATCTTCCATGTATTCCATAATAATATTAGCGACTGATGGATTCCATTGTCCAGAACTAACAGATTGATTCGAAAATTGAAGCCCATTACCATCTCCAATTATTGATGTTATCATTTTATGTGTTTCTTGAGCTACGGAATGGACTTTCATCACATTTTTGAAAATAAAGTCTGTTATATGTGATGCAGATACTGTTGTCGTCACTGTCGCAGGATATAAAATTGCTGATTGCACGACTCCATTTTGAAGTGCTACTTCTCCTGATCCATTCAGCGTTGGCATAGAAGGATTTGGTATATCAAAATGGGTAAACTCATCTTTTATTTTACTGTATTCATTAAAAGAATTATTTGCAGAATTTATCATTATTGATCGTAAGTCAGTGGTTAATTTTTTCACAGATTGATTAGGTGATATATTTGGCTGAATTAAAAATGTGTTCATTTCAAATTTTGCGAATTTATCTGCCAATTTGGTCTCCGTTACTTTATATTTATTTGTCTCCTCATCCAACTGCAATAATCTAGGTTTGTCATGTGAGAAATCCCTGTTTTCGCCAAGAACAATCATGATGTTTGAACTGTTTTCTCCAAACCCTGCCATTTGACAACTTTTATCGAGGGCATAGTACAGATTTGTCCAACTGTCTTCGTTAGCTGCGTTGTCGCCAGGCACCCAATTGTTTAAATAGGTAATGGTAGAGCGTTTGTCCGATGACAATTCTTTAAACGTGAATGACTCTTCTTCATTAATGTTGAAGTCATCGAACATGCCAATACCTACTTTTATGTTCGCGTCAAGTAATTCGTAGTCTATATCTTTAATAAATTGAGTAATGCTTTCTTTATAACTACCTATTTGTTCTGTGTTCTGTAGTAAAACAAAGATGTTGAGGTTGTCTCTTTTCAATCTTGATTTATTCGTTATGCTATGAATGTTAGCATATGCGTATTCGCTTGAAATCGGTCCGACAAAATCATAGTCTTGTTTCAGCAATGTATTTAAACCAGCATCTATTATTTCAGTTTGCACTTCACCTACAGCCGCGCTGTGAAAAACGTTGTCGTGTTTTTGAATGACTGGATATCTCAATACCATTCCTTTGTGTCTTCTAGGATTGGAATCCGACATTTTGAATCTCGGTATGTTAACAGGATCATTTTCCATAATCGCTTGAGGAGCTCCACCACCATATGCCATTTTTGCATCCTCAAATCTTCTGTATGCTTTTATTTGGAAGTCTGTATTTGTTTGTCTTTCTTCAAATGCAGTTTCATCGAAATTTGGCTCAAGTGCCAGCCTAGTACGCCATAAATGTATTTTGTCCTTATCTACCCAGCCTATAATGTCTTCTTTAGAAAGAGTACGATTGATGACTAATTCTTTTGAAATTAAATATCTGTTATCCTGTGATTTAAGAATGAAAAAATAATTATACAAATTGATGTTTCCGATAGCGAAATCAGAGCTAGGGTCATCATATATTTTCGCAATAAGTCGTGTTTTAGAATTTTTCACCTTTTCATAATTTTTTAGTTTATTCAGTGTTAAACCTTTAACATGTATGCTGTTATTTTCATTTTGGAGTGCTGTATTCCACAATAGTAATTTTTCGCAGCTAATCCAACCATAGTCTTTAAAGCCAGCTAATTGTTTATTGCTTCGTGTAACACCACTAGCTAGTCTTAGCCACTTTCCCTTTCTGTCAATAACATAATAGTATTGTTTATAGTCTAATGATTCCTTTTCAGTAGAATTAGGATCTGGTTTGGCATACGTCTTATTCTCAACTCTATCAGAAAATACTATCCATTCCTGTTTAATGGCTTTGGAAAATAGCCCTTCTGCTATAAAAAGACTCATGTCTTCTTCTGCTTCAAAATATTTTGGATGTGCAAAATGGCTGGGTAGTGATTGTGCATGCTGTCCTAAGCCAATAACAGCAACAAAGCAAAGTAGAATTAAAATAAATAAATTTCTCATGACTATTATTTTATGGTGATTTCTATATCAAATCGTTTTCAATGGTTATTTTTTGTTTGTAGTATTTTGATTACAATTGGTGCAAATTTTTGACTGATTTATTTCTATGTCATTAGTCGTTAATCTCCTTTCTTTTGGCGGACAGTTATTGTTCCTTAGTATTTCTAAAGCTGAAGTTTTAATACTTAATGAAATATCAGCTCCAGTCTCCTTATTTTCAGTCTCTATTTTCTTGGTAGACGTAGTTTCCATAGCAAGCCTTAAAAAATCTCGGATACTGATTACTTTCTCTGGTGATATAGACATAGTTGGTTGTAGGTCCCAAATTGCTAAATTAGGATGATAACTTAAATGTATTGCCTCTGCAGTGGAGACAGCATTTGTTGGTTTTGTTTCTTCAAATTGATTGTTAAATTGATCAACATTTTCTACACTTTTGTTATCATTTAGTCTTTCGGATTCTAAAGGCATAAGAGCGTTCTGATTTACTAAGTTTGCAACCTTTCTAGTATTTAATTTGGGTATATCTATAACATTAGACACCAATAGAGATGTACGATCTTTTAATTGATCATTACTAATTCTACTTATAAGGTAATCGTTATTTTTCAAGTCAACTGACACAAATAGATCGAAGTAGGCGACTTGTCCATGTTTAAAAAATTGGCGTTCATTCGTTGGGGATATCCTACTATAATTAACTTTTTGAATAGATAAGTGTGCTTTAAATATATTTTTCTTGTCTGTTTCTTCAATTGCAATTAGGCCAGCATATTCAAGGTTTGCGTCTACACCATAATCGCCAAAATAGTTGCTGACTGTTGAGACATATTCTAATGGAGATAATGTTGTGTACTCTACATGTAAGTCAGAGTACAGTTCTGCGTCCTCCAAAAAGAGCTTTACGAAGGTTTTGTTTTGGGCAGAAGAGTAAATGCCACTTTCATCTTGAAATCCACTTAACTCAATGTATTGTCTAAGTAAAAGTGTTAGATCGCTTCCAATTATATCTATTTCTCTTGATGATAAATTTTCACTGTAATGAGCATGATCCAGTTCTATAACAACACGACGTGCTTGTGTAAGCACTGATGTAATCGTTGTGCAAAGTATAAAGCTGGTATAAAGAATGCATTTCATTTCAGTCGTATGGATTAATGTGATAAGTGTGTTTTAGATTAAGTCTGTTTGCTATTCTATTCGTTTTCAATTGTTAAGCCATAAAAAGAACTGTGGTTGTCAAGGTATCTGACTACAATGTTTTTCTCTGGACTATGTGTATAATTACAAGAATCGAATTGGTACAGATCTCCAATATGTTTTGTTTTAAACTCAAGTAAGTAGGCTTCATCAATCTGAAGAGTACCAAGAGAATTTAGACCAATTTGATTTTCACCTTTATTAATCAAGACATCAAATGAAGAAATCTGTTGCCCTAATTGGGATAAAGTCACCGTCATTTCTGAATTTGTAGATGCGTGACAATAAATGTCAAGAAGCGAAATGGTTTGTTCTGGTTTTATCGTAATAATAAATAGATCCGTTTTCGATTCATACTTCAATGAATGATGAGTACAACTTTTAGAAATGCCAATAGTTTTTGGATTGAACAGTGCTGATCCTATATGGCTTGTAGGTTTGAATGTAGTCTTGTGCTGTCTCATTTCGGTAGCTTTAGTAATGTCTGGTGTTTCGGAAATTCCATTCTGACTGAATTCATTGTTTGGCCTGTCACTAGTTGTCGTTGGGACAGGGCTTTCTACAATAGGTATTGAATATTCATTTGTTTTCAATTGTAGACCGTTCGAATGTTGTTCTAATACTTCTTCTTGTATGTGTATTTCTTTTTGCTGATTAGCTCCTGCATCGGATATTTTTGCTTTAGGTCGTTGAATGCTTGATAATGCTTTAGTATTGTTTGTAATTGGCGGAGCATTTGTCAGAATAGAGCTTGAACTAACTATAGATTTTTTCGATTCAACCTTCCTTTCGTCATTATTCTTTTGTTCGAATCTTTTTACTACTGTTTTCTCACCCAATAAATCAGGCATGTTTTTCCCATCAAGATTTTTCTCCAACATTGCGTCTACTATTTCTACCTCTTGAGTATCATCTAGCCTTTCTTTTGATTCTACCACATAGGCAGGCAAGTCACAATTTTCTATCTGCAAAAATTTGATTGGAAACGAAACATCAGGGCTATTACTTTTTTCACATGCATGTTCATATAAAAGACTAACCAATACATATGATGGTAATTTTTCTACAATTAGCTGAGCAGCATTCCAATCCGTGATGGATTTTTCTCCATTCACGATCAATTGCAATTTGGCCGGTATAACTGCGTCGTTTGAATAGGACAGTTTAAGATTGTAGGACCCATTGTCATTTCTACAGTATTTGAGTGCAATAGACTGTTTCACTTCTTCGTATGAAAGCCTTGCAGGACAGTGATCAGTATTATCGGATGTGAAATTGTAAAAGACAATAGCGACTAATGCCAATCCAAGGACAATGGCAATTCGATTCTTTAAATGAGCCTTGATGGATTTTGCTGATGATTTCTGAAATTTCATACGATAGAAAGATTTTATTTAGTACAATTCGTTATCGATAATTATTGACTTTAAAAAATGAAATTCGTCAATAAGGCCATTATTTAAAGTATTGCTTGTGTGCTTATCTGGACCTGGAATGGTTTCAGCGTCCGTTTTGGAGACGATTTTAATTTTTGGTCTAGTAGACTCACCAACTTTTTCTACTTGAATAGATGGTAGTTGTGTGCTGTTCATTTGAGTTTCCCGAAGAGATACGGTGTTGATTTTAATTGACATAATTGTAAATTTTAGTTTATTAATAATCCTCTTGCCTTTATTTCATTTTGAGAATCTATAATGACTTGAGCAAATTCATTGTTTGTAAACAATTCCTTACATATTTCTAACACTAGTTCATACATGGCTATTCTACCGGTAATTGTTACTGCATCAGTTTTGCAATCCAATAGTGTTTGTTTCACATTTTCTAATAGCTCTTGTATTATTTCTTTTACTTTAGTTGTGTGTATACTTAATCTTAAGTATCTGTCTTTTAATAAAATGACGTACTCTTCTTTCTTGACATTTTTTAGGATCTGCTCCTTTATTTTGTGGAGTTCAGAAGTAATCAAGTATTGTTCTATTTCTGAGTGATCAGAAATTTTGATATTATTTTGTTTCTCAAGTTGTTTAATAAGTAATTCATCGAGCACACCAAAACCACTAATTGTTAACTTCTTTTCCCCTAGAATATAAATTTGTTCACCTGATAGATTGATGTAAATGGGTTGAGTAATGTGCTTATTTTCTTTTGTGACGAATGCATGACATGCTTCTTCAAACGTATAATATTCTGAAGCTATAATGCCATTTGCTTTAAAGCATAATTCAATGTCACTTTTAAAACCATCTTTTATATCAGGAGGTATTGCGACTGAGACCGAACTGATTTCATCAATTGAATTAGCATTGATATCATGTATTATTTTTTTAAATAAAATTGCCATCAATTGTCTGCTACTCCAGATTCTACCTTTTGCGGTTGTATACTTGTCCTCTGGATTAGTTAACACATTTGAAAATATGTTTAATTTCGGTTTAGCCAGTTTCACTTTTTCTAAAGTCATCGTTGTATAACAAAAATTATCTTCCAAAATAAATGTAGACTCATAGTCAGACTTATTATTACTCTGTCTATAAACAGTGATTTTGCCATTGTTTTCTAGATATGAAACCTTTATAAAATTTTCTTCTATTACAAATCCTGCTTTCATATACTATCACTGATTGTTTTATAATATTCTTTTCCTGTCTCAAAAATTTTCTTTTGCGATATCCCAATACTGTTTATTTCCTCTTGGAATAGTTTCTCCCTCGATTTATACATCTTTATTTCCTTGAGCCGTTCTTTTTCTTCCTGTTGAATTAAGACTGCAAAGTGCTCGTCAATTTTCCTATTTGCTGTATCAAGATAGTCTCTCAGAATTTGTTTGATTTGGATTTTGGCTTGAGCTTGAGAGCTTTTCATGAAATTTTGAATTTCCTGATATTTGGTTTCTTTCAATTCATCCGTTTCAGATTGCCTGGTCATTTCATTGTGTTGATTCATACTATTTTTTTTGTAATAAATGAATAACATAATTAGACCAAAAAATATGGGGCCAAACAATTTGTCAAAAGGACCAAGTATTTTTGGTACCTTTTTTATTTCTGCTGCAATGTTGAATCTCATTTGAATTGTTAGAATGTTGTCCATCAATATCTCTGCTGCCATTTCTCTGTCAGAATAGACTGGTAAGAGTATGAGTGGTAACTTATTATCGTTCTGGATTGTATGATATTCTACTGATTTGGACCCCCTTTCACCTAAAGTATATTTGAAAACATCTTTACCTGTATCCCTATTGACTAAGTCCCCATTTTCGAGAGCTCTTTCTATAGCTGAAATAAATTTCGTAACGCTCTTGTCATATGTGTCAGGAATATCAGAGACAGCGATTACTGATTGATTTTCAAATGTTTTAATGCTATGATCAATTGCTCCTACATCGGAAGATGGTATAAATCTCGCAATCATAATCAATGGAAATAAAGCATAAATTGGTGTTCTCAATGCGGAGAATATAGAAGACTTGCCTTTGAATTCAGCTTTTCTTTCTTCATTCCTAAACATCTCTACATCTTTAGATATGGTCTTTGAAAAAATGACTTGACCAGTTCCAATACTGTCTAAATCCAGTTTTTGCTCTTCCGATTGCTTTACTTTTTGAAGAAGTTCTTTTTCTATTGTGTTAACACTTTGCTGAATTGATTTTTCGCAAGATTCATATACGTTTTTGGATCTAGTTAGACAATTTTGTTTAAAGCGCTCTAAAAAATCTTTCGGATAAGAAAAAGTTATTGCTTTACCTTCTTTATTATCATTGAATCCTACAAATTCCTTTATTTCTTCATTCAGACTTTTGTATTCTGTATTTTCAGTGTTGAATGTATCAGCAATTCTGGTTTCAAAATTGGATAAAACTGCACGTATACTTGCGTTAAATTTATTTTTGATGGCACCAGCTTCCATTTGCAAGGCTTTAGCATTTTTACTCATTAGATTGAGTTCTCGTCCTTTATTCAATATAATGTTACCGGATAGGATGTCATTTCGTCTTCGGAGTATTTTATACACTAACTTTATTTGGTTATGAATAAAGTGCTCTTTCTCTTTGTAAATTTCTTTTAGGATTTTGCTACTTGATAAGCCTTCAAAAATGTTATTGGATCCAATTACTTGTCCACATTCAATGACTTGAATATTGTTTTTAAACTTTAATCTGTTAATACTGCTTATACTTATGATGTCATCGGCCAGTAAAATATATAAACAAGTTTTGCATTCTGTGTACTTTTGTAAATTGAAGTCTTGAAATCTATAAACATGTATGTCAAGTGTTTTTATTTCAGGTGAATCAATATGGCTTATTTTCACGCTAACATTATGGGTGTCTTCGAAAGCATTAAGTTCTTCTTTGAACTCGGTCAACGTGTGTTCTTCAAATAAACTTTTAATTGTTATAGATACGTGTGTATTATGCTCCGAGATGCTATTTCTGACTTGATCTACAATCTTGCTGTCACGGATAGAATGTAACAACCCTAATTGCTTATTGACTACGACGTTAAATGATTTTGCTATATTTTGCTTCTGAATCATATGCTACAGATTAATAATCGTGAATTGGGAAATACTACTCTCGCTCAATTTGATTTCATCATTTGCAGCGATTACTGCTGTATCTTTGATCTCTTGTTGATTGATATATACAGCACCATCTTTTGGTGTTATAATAAATTGATCTTTATCTTTTTCTATAATGGCATGGTTCATTTTTATATCAACATCGGGCCACTTCACATATAGATCGGCATTGGGATTGCTGCCGATAGAAAATGATTTTATCATGTCGTTCTGAAAATGTTGCTCTAAATGATAAATGTCATTTTCGATTTCAGCAGGACTATCTACTTTTAAGCCAAGAGGTAAGTTGTCATCTTCTTGCTCACTCACATATACACAAAGAAATAGTGAGAAAAATATAAAGTTAAACAACTGAAAAATCACATTTTCTGACAAATAGCTGTTAAGTAATTCAGTTCCAAGTAAGATGTAAACAACAACAACTCCGGACACAATTTTTACAGTATTACTGAGCAAGGACTTCAATTTTGATGTATTAATTGTTACCAAGGAACCGCAAATGGCAATTGAAATTAGAAAAAGTAGATTAATCTTTGTAGATACTATCTCATATGTAATGATATGGGAAGTAGCATATAAGAGTGACGCTGAAAATATAATCCCAACAGTTACTTTGAGTAAAATGGATACGATATTAAATTCTCTATTGTAGAACCATCTTGCTGCAGCAATTAAGCTTATCAAAATTGTCAGTGATGATGAGGTAATTATAAAATTAGCCAATAAGGGAAATTCTCCGGGATAACTTCCATGTACAATTTCTTTGATATCAATGGTTGTAATATCAATGAGAATATTTCTTTTTGTAATTATATATAAAACTCCAAGGACTAAGCTGCCAACTGCTGAAAGCCATATGGCTAAGGCATACTTAAAGATACCCGTTTGTTTTTGGAATATATTTTCGTCTATTCCGGTGTTGAAAAAATGCCTGTATTCCTTGGCATATTTGGGGTTTGACATGTTGTCTTTAATGTATTTCCACGAATCAAGAAGCATAACCTGCTGTCCGATTTGTACAACGATGTCCTCATCTTTTATTTTTGTCATTTTTAATGGATCAGTGTGATTTTGTCCGTCAATTTTAATCTTGCTGTATGTATGAACATTATTATTCTTAAAAGAAATCCTATTGTATAGAGGGGTAATGTAGTAGATGAACAAGCAAAGGATAATGCCAAAAATTAAACTCTTCTTAAAGGATTCTTTGACTGTCTCAACTTTGGTGTTAGCTATTTCATTTGTAAAGGGACTGAGTATACTATTCTTATTCTTAAATAGAGTAAAGTCACCATCTATATAATTTAAAGTGATTTTGTGTACATTGTTTTGTAAAGGTGATTCTAGTGTTTGTTTATAACTCAGAACAATCATTGTTTTCTCTAAGGAGGTATTCGAATGTCGCATTTCTCCTTTTGGAATATAGCTAAAAGAAGGTCTATCTATTGAAATTTGATTAATACTATTTAAATAGCCAAACCATTCTTTATTTATGTTTTCTTCATTTGACACAGGTATCACTTGTGTATTGCCTAGAATAGATGAGTTTATAATTTCATCAAATGGGATCCCTCTCGATTCGAATTCTCCAGACATTCCATTAGATAAGACAAACAGTTTTTTATACTGAGTGAAATCTGTTGTTTTAAACAGTCTTTTATATTGTGTTGGCTCTCCAGAGTGTATCGTTTCTAGTAATTCTATAATAGAATGTTGTAGCGTATACTTTGACACCATTGTGGATCTAGACACTTGTGAAGACAATAAACAAATTTCGAAAATTGTATTGAGGGGGTGCTTCGCCATGATTTCTGAAGCAAATTGTATGTAGTCATTTAATAATTTAGTTGAGTCATTATATTCTCCTTGATCGATTATGATTAGGATTTTGTTTGGCAAGACGGCTCTGTCTTCATGTATGTTTGCAATTCCCTTTTCAATGCCTACTAAGTCAAAGTCATCATTATCATTTAATGAAAAATCAAATTGGTGATAATTGGCATATAATTTTTCAATGGACACATTATCTCCAGAAATTACAACATCAAGTGTGCTTCTTTCCTTGTTCCATAGTGCTTTTACTATAGAATAGTTTGGTGTGTCTGCATGAAGGTGCAAAGTAGAAACTAGAAGTATTATTAGAATTACAAAATGCTTCATTTGCTTAATGCATAGGTTAATACAAATCTGTGATTATAACTCACGCCTCTTTTTAATATATTGCTAGAGCTGGAGCGTTGATTATTACTGGAGTCCTGAAAAAATAAATTATCATCATCAATATATTCTGCAGTAAGCCCAAGACTAAGACCCTTAAATAAAGTGAATTGAACACTTGCACGTATTTGTATGTCCAGATGTTTTTTAGGTCCATTGTAATTATAGAACAGTCTGGATTCTGTTTGGAGTAATAATTTATCTTGTATGATGTCTTTGTTGAATTCTAATGTTAATTGGGACCCAAAAAAGAATCTGGTTTTACTGAATGAAGTTACTTTTTGCAACTCTTCATCATATTCTAATTCATTTCCATGAAGTGATGATCCTAGGTACACTGTACTGTCTCTCGATTCATTTAACGCGGGACGACCAGCCAATTCTTGATTGTTCACAAATATTACTTTACTAGTGATAGGCGAAAAGTAAATAACATAATCAAAATCATTTCTACGCTCATATCCGATAGAGAATGTTGAAGTTAATGGAGATAAGAATTCAGAAAGCAATGTGAAATCATTACTGTGTTGCTTTATGTAGTTGTCTGTATAAGACGGTAAAAATTGAGTATTTAAGTGTGATTCCGCTGCTATGTAATTTTTACTATACTTTATTTGTTTGGAATATTTTGTCTTAAGAATTAAATAGTCGTAATTCTTTTTGAATGGTGTAATTAGTGAACTGCTATCTAGTTCAATTGTGTTTGAGGAGTTTTTTGATAGACCAATATTCAACTCCAATTTATTTTCAAAAATATAATCTGTATCAATATTGATGTTGCTAATGTCAAAGTTGATGCCTAGCTGTGTTGTATTTCCTTCTTGACCTACTTTAGGATTTAGTGCAAAATTACTATTTCCAGATACGCCAAGATTAACTAGATGGTTCCAACCAGCAAATAATTCATTTCTTGCTTGGCCAGCAGATTGATGGGCAATGCAATAAATGAAAATTAATACTAACATTGTTTTATGAATCATCATTTTAATTGTTTTACTGTGTTTTATTACAGTTTATATACGAATGTATGGGGCTTCGAATACAATTCCAGTATGTTGATCGACGATTCCAGAATGATTCTATATTGTTTCCTTTTTAATTCCAATTTGTTTCTATGCAATCGATAAAATATATAGCCAAAGAGTGGGATTATAGCTTTAAATCTATGAACTGGTGGAACCGTGAAAAGGTGAAAAATGCTAAAGTTATGGTTGTAGGTTGTGGTGCACTTGGTAATGAAGTAATTAAAAATTTAGTCTTCATGAATATTGCACATATAGTGATAGTTGATTTTGACGAGATAGAATACAGCAACCTTTCTAGATCGATTTTATTTGATCAAACAAATGCTAAAAATGCGAAGAGAAAAGTAGACGCTGTGAAAGAGAAAATTACACATATTAATGATTCTGTCCACATCGAAGCGATCTACGCTGATATTCGTTTTGGTGTAGGATTGTCGCTCTTTAATGACGTTGATGTGATTATTTCTTGTGTGGATAATCGGCTTGCAAGACTGTTCATTAACAAATATGCTTTTATGTTTTCAACACCATGGATAGATGGTGCTATTGAAAATATTTCTGGTAAAGTTAAGGTATATCAAAAGGGTGAAAGTTGTTACGAATGTAATTTGAGTGAAACAGAAAGACAAGACATTCAGGCTAAATTGTCCTGTGCAGATGTAGAAGCAGAAGTTCATTTACACGGAAGTATACCTACCACTTCCATAGCAGCTTCTATCATCGGTGCTATCCAAGTGCAAGAAGCATTAAAAATTATCCATGGCTATCAAGATAAATTGATGTCTACAAGTCTGTATTACGAAGGCCTCCACAATTTATATTTAAACTATGATGAGAATAATAAGAATATGGACTGCCATTGCAATTGCAAGGATATCACAGTGCAAACTTCTGGTTTAAGCAATCAAGCTTTACTCATTGATTTATTTAGTGAAATCGATACGACATATGAGCATTCGAATCCTATTATACTCCTCAGGAATCCATTTGTCACAAAGGTTCAACTTGTTGAAGTCAATAAAACGGTTAATGTCTCATTACCGAAATATCGTTTAAAGAATCACTTTGAAGAAACAGTGGTCTTACTAGATCATACGGACAAAATAGATAGACAATTTGCACATCGGCATTATTCTCTCGAACAGCTGGGAATCAATGATTGCGATATTATTAAATATATAGGTGACGATGGTCGAATAAAATTTTTGAACTTAAATCCTAAATCATGACAGAAGAAATACCTGTTATCATCAGAGTAATGCCAAATGCGGAGGAACTCGAAGTTTCTGTACCGAAGACAGCAACTCCTAGAGAATTGATATCTCATATTTTAGATGCTGGAGTTGGTATACCAAAAACAGATGCTCAATCCAATCAGATTGCTTATCAACTCATCCCTAAGGGAAAAAATGAAGTATTGAAAGAAGCAGAATCATTCGAACAGGGTGAGGTACAGGCAAATGATGTTATTCTTATGATCCCCAAAGTCATTGCAGGATGAGTAATCATGACCCCTGGCTGGCAAGACTACAAAAAGACTATGAGGCAATAAGAGACTATTGTGAAGATTCTGATTTTGTATCCTATTCCGCTTCACTTTTGAAAGAAGGCCTACCTCCAGATAGATATTTGATAAAATACAATGTGAAAAGTATTGTATCCATCGATCAAAATAAATTGCCTGTTTTTGGCTCAGAACATTTTGTTTTGATAAATCTGCCGCACAATTATCCAATGGTCTCAGGACCTGAATGTAAAATGGCTTCAGACATTTGGCACCCTAATATCAGGCACGATGGTCCTTTTAAAGGTAGGATATGTATCAATGCTAAGGCATTGGGTTCATGGTTGACATTGGACATGCTGGTCCAACATATTGGTGAAATGCTCCAATTCAAAAACTATCATGCAGATAATATTCAACCTTTTCCAGAAGACCCTATTGTTGCCAATTGGGTTAAAGAGATCGGTGAACCCAAAGGATTTATGAATAATGCATTGGGTATCTCAGTTGATCAGTCCATATTGCAAAAAGCATCGATGCAATGGTTGTCAACTAGAAAGAATTCTATTTCAATAAAGTCAAGGCGATCAATGTATTCGAATAAAACAATTGTATAATAATGAGATGTATTATTTCCATATTGCTAATCGTATTTATGGCGTCTATAATGTCAAGTCAAACCACTTTGAATTTTGATTATTTTAGAAGATCAGGTAAAGTAGATGTTGCTTATTACATTAAAACGCCAACAGGAAAACATAAGCTAAAAGGGAACACCGAATTCACATTGCCAAATATCTCAGAGGAGCAATTTTTTGTCATTGAGTTTTCAAATCTGCAATTAGGCCTAGACAAAAATTCTGGCAATTTGAAACAGAAGAAAGACGCGGAACATTATTTTTTACATATTCCTCAAGACCCTTTGTCTATGACTATCTCAACAGACAATCTACATCTGGCCAACATCTCCAATGATGGATATTTATCAGATCAGAGCACGGACATGGCAAATAAAAAAGTGGCAGTTTTTTATAAATACTTTAATAATGGCTCAAGTGTCGAACTTTCAAACATTCAACTCAAATTTCAAATAGAATCCGTAGAAGGGGCTAAACCCTTAAAAGCTGAACATAAAGGTGGATCTGTCATTAAGTCTACACTTAATATAGAACCAAATAAGGAATACCATCAACAAATGAGATTTGCTTCTGAGGAAAATAATCTGTACCAATCATTTTCAAATGAGCAACAAGTCGCGTATAAAATTAGCCATGCTAAAAATTATCTAGATACTTATGCTGGTATTAATGAAGAAAGATCCACGGAGTTAAGCCAGTATTTACATTCAGTGAGTGAATTTATTAACCCAGAGAATTACGATGAAAAGCTTTACAATACCATTGTCAAATTTTGTGTGCAAGAAAAGGAAGTCGACAGGTGTATTAATCTATGTAATGCATATCAGGATCATGTGTATGATGAGCCCGACAAGTACAGTGGTCAATACTTGGAAAAGGCTTTTTATCATAGAATTGAATTGCTTTCTGATAGTCCTAATAAACAATGGGAGCAGTATTGCAATAAGTTTTTATTTAAGTTTACAAACTCTACATATGCTGTTACTGTGCGTAATTGGAGAGATAAATATCTTGCTGATCTTGAATCTAAAAAATTCTCTGCCAAAGGAGAAAATAAGCAGTCAATAAATATGCTTTTGCCTAAAGATAATAATGAAGAAGTCTCTATTGATGTCGATGTGATCTATGACCAAGAGCAAGATGAATTGTCGCTTCCAGTCAAAGAAGACTTTGCTCGTATTTTAATTCATGAAGACAACTCAAAGGTGACAATTCAAACTGGAGGAGAAGCTAAAGAGGGGTATGTGGTTAAATTTACAAGCTCGACGAATAACTCTGTTGAATATGATCCTTCCTTTGAAGAAGAGAAAATTCTATTCGACCTAGATAAGATTAAAAAGGGTAAGTTTCCAGAAGGGAAATACAAGGTTTCTGTATATAATAAAATTACCAGCCAGTTGATGGCTTCCAAAGACATTCATTACAATTCTAGTAAACTCCCTCAAGAAGCTAAATATTTAATGACTGTAGGTTGTCTTGTTCTTGGATTATACAGTTACAAAAAGTATATAAAACTATAGTACCATATATTTTGGATGGATAATTATAAAAAATGGTGGACTAAATAATTATTAAAATGTTTAATCATAGAATTAACCTAGAAACAATTTGGAATAACCATTAGGTTATTTAATTCATAATATATTTATATCTGATATTCTTCAAGAATCTATATTTTATATCATACCAGAATTATTGATACATGGATACTATTTTTGCACACATAGACTCTGCCAGAACGCACATACAACAAGGATACACTGTATTGGGAACATCAGCTACAGATCGTGTCTACACTGATCCTACTTTGGGTCCGAATTCAGATTTACCTCATTATGATCCTGGGGTGAATCTTCCTCTAGAGGCTAGGGTGGGACCTAATACAGATATACCACATTACAGTCCACCACCAGTATCAGCACCAGAGGGTGTATCTGATGATGGTGTGGGTCCAAGTGATGGCTCAAGTTTTGGCTTTGATCATACAGTTAGAGAAGAAGTGATAGCAGAATTTGGTGAATTAGATCATGGGGTAGATATTGATCGTGTTGGCTTACATGAGTTTGATCTGGGACAATTCAGTGATTCTGTTCATTCGGTTGATTTATCTGCTGTACCTGGTAATGCGGAACTTAATTTTTTAGGGTATGATGCAAATGGTGCAGCTATTGTTTCTGTTGGCGAAGACGGTGTTATTCTTACATTGGAAGGAGAAGCATCAGCTTATCTGGCTAACCTTGAATGGGAAGGTGGAGTAGGGCCACTTGGTGTTACAGTTGAAGCACTTGTTGGTGCAAGTGCAAGTGCATCTGGAGATTTAATCATTAATCCGATGGAAGGTGATTTTAATGTTGAAGTACAAGCTGGTGTTGTAGTAGGGGCCACAATAGATGCAAACGGAGAGTTAGAGTTAGGGCATGTGACGATAGAAGGAGGAGCAACAGGTGTCGCAGGATTTGCTGCAGAGGTACAACTAGATGTTGGTTTTGAAGATTGGGAATTCGAATTTGATGCCGGTGGTAAATTGGCATTTCTTCTAGGGGGTGGAGTCGATGTGAGTTTTTCACTAGATGGAAAAGAAATAGTAGCAGATTTAGGCGATGCGGGGAAGGTGGTCTGGAATGAAAGTGGAGAAATCATAGGTGGCGTTATAAATGCTGGTGGAGAAGTTGTTGAGTTTGCTGCTGATGGTTTTGAATGGGCTGCAGGTGGACTGCAAACAATTGGCGGAGGTATTTCTAATGGTGTAGATACATTAACTCCTTGGGGTGGATGGCTACCAGGATAAATAAAATAAAATAACTATGAAAAAAATACAATTTAATAACATCACTTTAGAAACAATTGACTCTTGGAGTTATACATTTATCAATGAAAAACATTCGATTATTCATTCAAAAAAAATTGGAGAGTCTTATTGTTTGATTTCTTTGTATGCAATTGATAAAAATAATGGCAGCATTAAAAAAATGGCAAATACAACTTTAAAAGAATATGAAAAAAGAGATTCTTTCAGATTAATTAGTAGTAGTAATGGAAAAAGGAGAACTGTGTTGAATAGAGAATTTACTTTCTACAATACCGAAAAAGAAACAATGATGAATTGTATAGAATTTATGCTAGAAGATAAAGATATGTGTTATGTCATATCTGGTAAAATTCCCAATTCGCCACTATTAAATAAATACTCCGAATTATTTAATGCGATGTGCAGTTCCGTTGAATTATTACATCCGAATTAAAATTATTCGAGATTAGTTTATGTGAGTTTTTTCATGGATAAGATATAATCAATTCTCTTAGATTTGATTAAGCATCCTTTCTTAACAGATTGGATGCTTTTTATTTTAGTCAAAAAATAGTCACATTTACTTCCACTTTAATTCTCTGTTGATTCCATTATGTTTCTTCCAGGAATCCTTCATTTAATGTTATTGCTGAATAGTTTTGGAAAGAATAAGAAAATAAATTTTTAAAATCTAAATCAAACATATATGTCATTACAATCAACGCATAGTGCTCTTGATATGACTAATGAAGCCTTAGAAGAGGTTAAAGCCATACTGGAAACTGTGTTACAATTACAAGCTGAAGCTGAGGCCGCTAAGGATGCTACTACAGCTGCTCAACAAGAAGCAGAATCATCTGCCTCCGCAGCAGAAAGTTCTGCAACTCAAGCAGATGCATTTGCTGATTCAGCAGAACAATTTGCTCAATCTGCAGATTCCTTTGCAGAAGCATCTCAAATTTCATCAGAAGCATCACAAGCATCTGCAAATGAAGCGGAAGCATCTGCATCAGAAGCAGCATCTTCTGCAAGCGAAGCAGCTGCATCCGCTGGAGAGGCAGCCGCATCCGCAGGCGAAGCAGCTGGATCAGCAGGTGAAGCAGCTGGTTCCGCAGGTGAAGCAGCCGGTTCTGCTGGCGAAGCAGCTGGTTCCGCAGGTGAAGCAGCTGGTTCCGCAGGTGAAGCAGCCGGTTCCGCTGGCGAAGCAGCTGGTTCCGCAGGTGAAGCAGCCGGTTCTGCAGGCGAAGCAGCTGGCTCTGCAGGTGAAGCAGCCGCATCCGCAGGTGAAGCAGCTGGATCAGCAGGTGAAGCAGCCGCATCCGCAGGTGAAGCAGCTGGATCAGCAGGTGAAGCAGCCGCATCCGCAGGTGAAGCAGCAGGTTCCGCAGGTGAAGCAGCTGGCTCTGCAGGCGAAGCAGCTGGTTCCGCAGGTGAAGCAGCTGGCTCTGCAGGCGAAGCAGCTGGTTCCGCAGGTGAAGCAGCTGGTTCCGCAGGTGAAGCAGCTGGATCAGCAGGCGAAGCAGCTGGCTCTGCAGGCGAAGCAGCTGGATCAGCAGGCGAAGCAGCCGCATCCGCAGGTGAAGCAGCAGGTTCCGCAGGTGAAGCAGCTGGCTCTGCAGGCGAAGCAGCCGCATCCGCAGGTGAAGCAGCAGGTTCCTCAGGTGAAGCAGCCGGTTCCGCTGGCGAAGCAGCCGGCTCTGCAGGCGAAGCAGCTGGATCCGCAGGCGAAGCAGCTGGTTCCGCAGGTGAAGCAGCTGGCTCTGCAGGCGAAGCAGCTGGTTCCGCAGGTGAAGCAGCTGAATCAGCAGGCGAAGCAGCTGGATCAGCAGGCGAAGCAGCTGGCTCTGCAGGCGAAGCAGCTGGCTCTGCAGGCGAAGCAGCTGGATCAGCAGGCGAAGCAGCCGCATCCGCAGGTGAAGCAGCAGGTTCTGCAGGTGAAGCAGCGGGTTCCGCAGGTGAAGCAGCGGGTTCCGCAGGTGAAGCAGCGGGTTCCGCAGGTGAAGCAGCCGGTTCCGCAGGTGAAGCAGCCGGTTCCGCAGGTGAAGCAGCCGGTTCTGCAGGTGAAGCAGCTGGCTCTGCAGGTGAAGCAGCCGGTTCCGCAGGCGAAGCAGCCGGGTCCGCAGGCGAAGCAGCCGGGTCTGCTGGCGAAGCAGCCGCATCCGCAGGCGAAGCAGCCGGGTCTGCTGGCGAAGCAGCCGCATCCGCAGGAGAAGCAGCAGGCTCTGCAGGAGAAGCAGCAGGCTCTGCAGGAGAAGCAGCAGTCTCTGCAGGAGAAGCAGCCGGGTCTGCAGGCGAAGCAGCCGCATCCGCAGGAGAAGCAGCAGGCTCTGCAGGAGAAGCAGCTGCATCCGCTGGCGAAGCAGAAGCAGCAAAAGAAAGTATAAACTCAGCACTTGGTGAAGTAGAGGCAGCCTTAGATGCTACTCAAGCTCATGCCGAAGAAGTGAAGGGTGAACTAGAAACTATAAAAACTGATGCAGAGACTTCACTAGAAGCAACTCAGACTGCACAAGAATCAGCTGAAACGGCACAAGGTGCTGCAGAGACAGCGCAAGGTGCTGCCGAAACGGCACAAGGTGCTGCGGAGACAGCCCAAGCAGCCGCAGAAACAGCACAGGGATTAGCAGAAAAAGCGCAAGAACTCGCTGAAACGGCACAAGCAAACGCCGAAAAAGCACAAGAGCTCGCAGAAACTGCTCAGGACCTCGCTGAGAAAGCTCAAGAAGGTAGTGAAACTGCTCAAGGCAATGCTGAAAAAGCACAAGAACTCGCTGAAACGGCTCAAGGTCATGCAGAAACAGCTCAAGAACAAGCTGAAGCTGCTCAAGCTCTGGCTGAATCAGCACAACAATTAGCTGAAAAAGCACAAGGTGAAGCTGATGGTTTTGCAAGTGCCGCTTCGGATGCAGCAGATGATGCCGCTGCCTCTGCTAGTGCAGCTGCTGACGCAGCTAGTGATGCACAAGCCTCTGCTAGTGCTGCAAAATCTGCAGAAGGCTCTGCAGAGAGTGCCGCTACGACAGCTTGGCAAGCAGCAAGTGCTATCGCAGGATAAAAACTAAATTAGTTTTTCATACACACGGATTGTCCATTGAAATTGGGCAATCCGTTTTTTGTATTTAGAGGTTTTCTAAAATTAGAGTTTGGGGTCTTCAGAATATAAAGTAGACGGACATACGCCCTGGCTAAATAGAAAGCCTTTGAGAAAACAGAGGTTTTATTATCTATCTTTTGTGATAGAAATTAAGTACTATATAAAAGATAGGGGCATTTAGCATGATAATAAATTTCAGCAAAAGTGTATTTGTCGTTCAACTGTCAGTTTTTTTTCTTAATGCTTAAGTTTAAATTGTTAACATATTTACTCAAAGTAAAAATCTTGGTCTGTACTCTTAATACTCTTAATAATCTGTACTCTCAATAATTGGTACAGCAATGTTTAAAACTGATTTTGAGTAATAGATAGGATATATATATTCTGCGTTATCAGAAGATGAAAGTGTGCAACCAAAATATAAAGTAAATACGAATACAAAATATTTCATTAATCTTTTATAGTCCCGCCAAACCAAAGCCTGAAGCCATATTGGCATTGTCATTGGTCAATGTAATAAATAAAAGATAGGCGCATTTAGCATGTAAATTAATTTCATCAAAATTGTATTTGTCGTCTCACGGTCAATTTATTTTTACTCTTAATACTTAAGTTTGACGTGCAACATCAACACTTAATTCAACGTCCTACTCTATACTCTTAATAATGGGTATACAGTGTTTAAAACTATCATTGTAATAGATAGGACTTATAACCTTGTAATTAATTTTTTTAACTTAATACATTTAGTAATGAGAGTACTTATACTATTATTATGTTCATTAGCATAATAGCTTCAGGACAACCAACTCGTGGTTTTCTTGATTTTGGAACCGCTAACTCACAGTTGACTCGGGGTCATACTAAAATAACTGAAAGGACCAGTAACAGTAATTTTAGATGGACCAACCGAACCTCGCTTGCTAGCAGAGACAGGGGACGGACTACTGGTGTTAATGAAGCAAACAGAGACTTTATTTTCAGCAGAAATTCACGCACCTTCGAAGCTAGGGTACGAAATGGAACCTATAATGTTCGGGTAACATTTGGAGATAGAAGTTTTCCTCACGACAGAATGCGTGTGAGAGCAGAAACTGGTCCTAATGCGGTTACACGAAGTAACATAACTACTAGGGCAGGGCAATTTAGAACTGTAAGATTTAACGTGCAGGTTAGAGATGGACGATTATCTCTGCGCTTTTTTGATGATGGAGGAAGAGACCCGAATTGGGTAGTAACTCGTGTTATTTTTGAGCAACTTTTCCCAGGTCTTACTAGTAGTAATGATAACTTTGGTGGCAATCTTGATAGCAATTTTAGTAACCATCTTGATAACCATCTTGGTAACGTAAATGTCATCCAAGAGATGTCAGTCTTTCCAAATCCGGCAAACGAAATGCTTAATGTTGCGTTTGAAAGTCCTGCTAAAACTACAGGTACTCTCCGAATTCACGATTTAACTGGCAGAATAGTTAGCGAACCACAAAATATAGCCGAGTTAGATGAAACGGCTCAAGTTCGAGTAGATCATTTGAATGCAGGTCTGTATGTCATAACTGCAGTATTTCAAGACGGCACACAAGTGACAAAACGTTTTAACAAAACGGACTTATAATTTTTATTTTATATAGAATTATAGTTAAAAAATAGTGATGCGTGCTTACAAATTATATGTAGCGCGCATCGCTATTTTTATAAAAGTTCTTTTAATGGCAATTTACTTTTGACTACTTTTTTTATTATTTAATATCCTAAAAGTTTCAAAGGCAATTAAAATTACAAATGGAACAATAACCTCAGTCTCTCTAAATATTTGAATACCATATTCAAATTTTCCCCTTGTAATAGAAAAAAGAATTACTGATACTAAGTAGATTCCTATAAGAATCTTAACATAACTTTTTAATAAAAACATCAAATCATAATTTGTTTAATGCCTTCCTTCAGGGTCACCATACTTTTGTTCAATTATAGAACGAGCCCTTGCACCTGAGTTGGCTTTTGTTTTTTCTGTTCTTCGGTGAGCAGTACACTCTCTACGCCTTCAAATGTGGTGGAGCCTGGGGGGATGACATAGCCATCAGAAATAACATGCTTGCCTTCATAGAGGCTGGTGTTGTCGAGCAAACCATTGACGTATTGATTGTCGTCGCATGGCTGTTGACTTGTCACACGGCCATAGTCGTGCATCACTTGTACGAGTTTGCCATTGTTGTA
>CALLFA010000100.1 GCA_937997635.1 uncultured Saprospiraceae bacterium
TCTTTCAACTTTTTAAGTATCGCCATTTTAGTTTGGTCATTGCGATCAGCCTCACTCACTATTTTACCAAAACCATCAAGTCTATTTTCTTTCACCCATTTTCTTAATTCTCGTTCTTGAGACCAGCTCATTTGATTGACCATTTGCATAGCGGTCATTCTGATCCAATCCGTATCCTTATTTGGTAAAGGGACTACTTGACAAAGATTGTTTTTCTTTTTATCGTCCTCGTAATGAGTTTCGATATAAGCAATAACAGAGGCACTAAATACGGGTTGATAAGCACGTACTGTTTGAGGTGTGATGAGCTCGCCTTGAAAGACAGGTTTCGTTTCTAGATTAGTAATGGCACTTGCTGAACAATCAACATGAATGGTATTTTCGGTGGTTGGAATAGTCCCTTCTTCCAACACAATTTGACTTGGGTTGATGGCAGTAACTTTCCCTTTTCTGACAATATTTTTGATCTTTCGCAACTCTTCCAATTCTAGCAAACTTACAGTTGCACCATGAAACATCGTTGGTCTGACAGCGTTGTCTAATCGAACAAACACACCTGTTTCTTCCAATTTATCAAACATATCGTCAATTGATTCAGATTGTCCAATGGCTTCGAATTGATTCGCTTGGGCACCGATGGATTTGTCAAAAAACTCTTGACTAGGTTGTGTGTTTTCTCTGTTAAGCAGCCAACCGTCTCTGGACACTATCCAGCTAATCTTGTCTGCTGACACTCTATTTTGTAACAACCACAAACAAGCGTCAATCCCAGTCTTGCCTCCACCTATCACTACAAAGCTATCTGCTGGTGTTTTGATCTTTGGTAGATCGTTCAATGGCATAAATTTAACCTGATCACTGACTTCAAAATTAGGAGTGTGGGTCGACGGCACACTCGTATTCAAATACGTACAATCAATTAATTTCTTTTTGTATGTCGCAGTATATGATTCTCCCGTCAGTAATGATACGAATGTGTTGTCTCCTCTATATTCACACATCGGAAAATATTGAACTCGACCAGTGGGCAGAAATGTATCTCGCATTACTTCTTCGAAATAGGCGCTAACTTCAGCACCAGTAGCCAAATCAAACAACCCTTTATTTAAGCCAATGTCATCTTTCTTACCCTTACTCAATTCTTTAGAGCTAACGCCGTAAAACTGTGAAGGTTGATGTAAGGTCACAAATGGATAGGCGACATTCCAGTGACCTCCTGGTTTGGGGAATCGGTCTACCATAATCATCGTAGCATCTGTTTCGGATAATAATGTGTCCGCAAATGCCATACCCATTGCACCGCTTCCAATAATAAGATAATCTGCTTCTAACATGCTTTAAAATCTGAGTTTGTTATTTATATTTATATAGGACATAATATAGCCAATAATGTTGTGTCTGTGTATGATATTAGGTCTGTAGCATTCGTTGAACACAGTATGTTATTAATAAGATTCCTTATTAAGTTGTATTGAATATGAACATGTTTATGTGAAAAGACAATTATGTTCTATAAATGGATGAGACTAATCGTACCTCATTAAGGCCAGTTGATATTTTTCAGGTGATTAGGTCAATTCATCAAGCGACCCCACTTCGTGAATCTTTTCATCATCAATAATTGACTCTTTAAATATACCAGATCGATTTACCCATACAGTGTTAAACCCAAAATGATGTGCACCAGCAACATCCCATTGATTGGAAGAGACAAACGTTATTTCAGACGGCTCCTTTTCTAGTTTTTCAGTGACCATTCCATACACTGATTTATGAGGTTTGAAGATCTTTACATCCTCTACAGAAAATACATGATCAAGATTATGTGACAAACCGTTGAGTTCAATACCACTAGTCAACATTTCTTTTGTGCCATTTGATAGTATTCCTGTTTGTTTGCCTTCTTTCTTCAATTGATTCAAACATGTGCGGACATCGTCAAAGACAACGGGCTGCATATACAAACTCGCAAAATCATCCAATAACGATAAAGGAGCATTGTATTTTTTTATACCATCTGTCAGTGCGCGATAAGTGACCTCGCTAAAAGATTCATAGGTATCCATTAAACTAAACAACCAAGTGTAACTCAATTGTTTTTCTCTTGTGTATTGTAGAATGTCGTTTTTCTTCGGATGGTCAATGTTATTTAACAAGGCTGTATCGAGATTGAACAAGGTGCCAAAGGCATCAAAAATGACAGTAGATGTGATCATTGAAATTAGAATTTTCCATTAACGGATAAAATGGCATTTCTACCTGCAGCACTTACCCCTGAAGAAAATGTTCTATAATGCGTATCGGCTATATTCTCTAATCCAAGCGAAATATTGAGGCCAGAATTGATGGCGTAATTGGCATAGACATTTAAGGTTGACCAGCCAGGAGATCCTGAAGCTGTAGCAAACTCAGGATTGTCAGCAGATCCACCAAAATCTTCCAAGTCTTTAGCCCCATTAAACCGCCAAACACCTGAAATGGATAAATTATTTGGCTGATACTTGAGTCCCAGATTCCCATAAAGTGGAGGGATGTGCGCTAGTGGACCATTGCCATCTAGTTCATCAATGACAATACCTTTTGTGAAATTGATTCCGCCATCCAATTGCAATTGAGGACTGAGTGCCGAACGTAGATTTAATGATATTCCTGAGATGCGCGCTTTTTCAGCATTGACATTTGCATTGATGATGAATGTATTTCCTTGAGATTCGAAAGTAGAATTTCCATCAAGATCGGTGAAAGGCAAACGAATGATAGCATCTCTCAATTCTGTCAAAAATGTAGTTACTCCAAATTCATGTTTGCCATTGGGCGTATTGTAACCAACCGAATATTCAGCATTTATGGATCTCTCTGGTTTAAGTCCAGGATTTGGGAATGTTATTTCATTTGCTTTGATTCTGATCTTCGCAATGTCGTCGATATTTGGAGAGCGGAAAGCTGAGGATACTAAGGCGCGCCATTTCCACCCTTGTTTGTATCGTTGAGACCAACCAGCTGACCAAATGAATGAACTGTTCGTGGAAGAAATACCTTCAATAAAATTTTCTGGCCAATCAATGGGATCACTTTCCAGATAGCTAAAAGATAATGAAGTACCTGAAGCTCGAACACCCAAATTCAAATGACCCAAATCATTTTTTGTGGCATAATGCAATTGTGCATACGCGCCATAAATGGTCATATCGCTGCCGCCAGATGGATAACGCGTCAATACATGTTGATCAATCTCATTTGTCAAAATGTCTTCGTCAAAAGCTATAGACTCTACGAAATCATGCTGGACATTAGCACCATAATACAAGTCGAATTGACTGGATAATTCTTTTGTAAAATCTGCTGTGAAGCCTTGTGTAAACACTTCTTCTAACTGAGAAGATCTGTTTGTCTGCCCAACTCTTCTGGAGATTCTATCTTCATGAATGTTTTGGAATGATGTGATGAATATGGCTTTATCAAACAGCTTCGTCGGTTCTAAATATTTAAATTTCACAGAAGCCAGAAATCTCTGTTGGGGGCCATAATCCCATTCGGCAAATCTGAGAAGACCATCTTGCCTATCGATCAATTGGTCATATCTTGGGATATCTGAACTTGTAGAAAATTGAATGTTGGCAACCAATTGAATTTTGTCACTTGGCTGATATAAGAACTTCTGAAGGACATCATATTGTTTGTAAGCAGTGCCTATTTGTAGGTTAGGATCATCGTTTTGTCTGACAATGTCTTCTCCATTAATTGTTTCGATATATTCTAGTCGTTTCCCAAAATCTGGAAATTCATCTGATCTGTTAGAGCCAGTACGCAAGTCAGAAAAGTCAGAAAAAGATAAGCTGGTCAAACTAGCAAGTTTTTTCCCGCCAAGGTTAATATCGAAATGGGCATTTTTTTCTTGATTAGCTGTGCTGTATCTAAGTGAATAATTGACCTCAGATTCCAATTCGCCTGTATCTTGAAATTGCAGTTTTGGCAACCTGCTTTTAAAGTGAACCACACCACCCAAAGCGTCACTGCCATAGGTTAGAGAATTTGGTCCAAAAATAACTTCTAGCGATTCAAGCATTGCTGGGTCTACAGTGATTGCATTTTGCAAATGTCCATTTCTATAAATAGCATTATTCAAACGCACACCGTCAACAACAAGCAATAATTTATTTGCTTCGAATCCTCTGATCACAGGACTTCCACCTCCAGATTGACTTTTTTGTACGAAGACATTGCCGTGATGGGACAACGCATCAGCAGAAGTTTGCGGATTGGTGCTCTTCAATTTGTCTTGACTGATGGACTCGATCTGATAGGGTAAGGCTTCTCTGGACAACTCATTTCGACCGATAAGAATTATTTCTTCTAATTGTATATCAGAAGGTATTAGCTTTAATGTGCCTCCATTGTTGAGGATGGAGCGCAATGTCACTTGTTGTTCCTGATAGCCTAGATAATTGACTGTCAATTCTGTCGTCGGATCGTGTTCAGGAAGTATGACGACACCATTATTATTTGAAACTGCAGATATGCTATAATCTTTCGAATACACTTCGACTCCGATTAGGGCAATGTCCTCTTCGTCAGTGACGATGAAGTCATGTTGAGCTATACCATTTGTCATGAATACAGCACTGAACAACAGCAACAGGAAGCTAAATCTTAGGCAGCCTGATGGCGAAGGTAGTTCCATGATCCACTTTTGATTCCTTGACAAATATTTTTCCTTTATGATAGTTTTCAATGATTCGTTTCGCTAATGATAAGCCTAAACCCCAGCCTCGTGTCTTTGTTGAATAACCAGGCTGAAAAATAGTCCTAAATTTTGAACTTGGGATGCCTTTCCCTGTATCTTGAATGTCTATTGCAAGACTATCACCGTCTTCATATACTTTTGTTGTGATAGAACCAGTACCGTCCATAGAATCGAGTGCATTTCTATAAATATTCTCTACAACCCAATTGAACAGATGAGAGTTTATCATCGCAACAGGTGCTAAGGAAGAATTCTCAAATTCAAAGGACACTCGTTTTGGTGCCCTTCTGTCCATGTACACAATGCATTCTTTCAATTGGTCTACGATCTGAGTTTTGGTTAAATCGGGCTCTGAGCCAATTTTTGAAAATCGATCTGCTACCAATTCCAATCGAGTCACATCATTACGTAGTTCATCAACGATTTCGAGCTGACCTTTGTCTTCCAATTCTAACTTTAAATGTTCGATCCAAGCTATGATAGCGCTAATTGGTGTCCCTAGTTGATGTGCCGTTTCTTTTGCCATCCCTGCCCAAACACGACTTTGCTCAGCATTTCGAGCACTATTGAACAAATAGTATCCCAGGCCGACAAAGAGAGAAGAGAACAAGAGTGTTAA
>CALLFA010000101.1 GCA_937997635.1 uncultured Saprospiraceae bacterium
TATTTGCCTCATAGTATACCTCGGCCTTTGCGAACCAAGCCTTTGCTTCATGTTCTTTATCATTTATTTTTTGATATGTACTAATGGCGCTATCTAAATATTTTAAAGCCTTGTTCGCTTCTTTTTTAAAACCATAGGCGACACCCAAGTTGTGGTGCGTCGTGCCTTGCATTTCTTGATTCCCTAAACGCTGCGCGAGCTTCAGATTTTTCTTATAAATTTCAATGGCTTCATCATTTTTATTAGTCGCTCTATAGATGACACCAAGATTGTTGAGGATTCCGCTCATGACGTCATCTAATTGATGTGTTTCAACATATTTCAAAGCTTCTAAATTGTGCTTTAAAGAGACGTCGAATTCTCCTTGAAAGTAGGCGGCAATTCCTTTTGCATTCATGGCATTGGCAACTTCTGTTTTATTATCGACAGATTCGTAGTTACGTCTGGATAATTCATAGTGATAGATGGCGCTATCTAAGTTGCCTTCAAGATCATAAGCATAGCCGAGGGTGTAATGGCCATTTCCATTTTGGGCAACACTATTTATTGATTGACTTAATCGAAGACTGTTGTTAGCATATTTTTTAGCAGCTACATACTCACCTTGATCAGTTAGTTCAGTGGATATGGCTAAGGATATTTCAATTCGGGCTGAGTCGCTTGTCGCAAATTCTAAATGTTGCTTGAGTGAATCGATCGTAGTTCCTTGGAGTTGTATCGCGGCCAAGATGAGGCACCCAAAGATTATTTTTTTAATCATTTTAAATGGGTCAAAAATTGAGCAGCAGCGGTTCGATTTTTGACACCGAGCTTTGAGTAAATGTTTTGGGTATACCACTTGACTGTGTTGGCTGATATATCTTGCTTGTCGGCAATTTGATTATTTGTTAAGCCTGTGGATATGTCGATAAGAATTTCAAATTCCTTATTTGATATCGGACTCAAAGAATGTTCATTGACAAGCTCTTGTGTGATCTTTGTTTGTTCATTCTTGCTGTAATTAGACATGCCAATAGTAATCGTGGCAAACAAGTCATTTTCTTTGAAGGGTTTGACGATGTAACCAATAGGAGAGACGTGCTTCGCACGCTCTAAGGTGGCTCTATCGCTAAGGGCCGTTAAAAAGATGTATGGGATGTCATATTTCTCATCTATGATATGAGCGATGTCAATGCCATCTTTGGTGCCGAGAATCGTTATATCTAAAAGAACAAGATCTGGTTGTAGATTATGGATTTTGTCCAGAGCTTTCTCGCTGTCATGGACAATGTCTAATACATTAAAGCCAAATTGCAACAGATGATGATTGATAAGCTCGGCGATGATGGCATCATCTTCGACAATGAGGATTTTTACTTGAGCAGACATATGTCTCCTAAAGTACGGAATAAATTTCTAGATCAAAAAAATGAATTCCGTCGTTTAATTTACTGTTCTTCGTGTGCTTGCGCTATAGCCGCCAGTCGCTGGTGAATATCTTTTTTCAGTAAGACCTGTCCTTGGACAAACACTGCGTCAATATTTCGTGTGTGCGTAATATTTTCTGTAGGATTATTTGCTAAAAGAATCATATCGGCAGACATACCTTCTGAAATGGAACCAAATTTATCTTGATCTCCAAAATATTTGGCAGGAGCCAAAGTGCCACTATACAATATCTTGTGATTGTCTATGCCCATATCGGCCATATCTTTCATTTCGTGATGCAGAGAAAAACCAGGGACATTCATGACTTGAGGTGCATCTGAACCCAGTAAAAAAGTAATTCCTTGCTCATCCATTTCTTTGATGATGGCTTCTCTTATTTCGACAAATTTTTTCCATTGTTCAACATGGTACGTCTCATCGGAAATTAGTCTTGTTTTGCCTTGTCGCCAGGCAAATCGCGTGGCAGCCGGCATGTACTTCATTTCCTCTTCATTTAACATTTGTGCAGCGTCAGTAGGGGAGAACCATCTTGTAAATAACGTTTGCGTAGGGACGATTGCAACGTTTTGTTTCTTAGTTTTATCTACTAAGGGATTGATTAAGTCTACATCAACAAGATCTGTAAAACCATAACCAAAAAATCCACCACCATCTTTATCAAACGGTTGGTCTTTTGGAATTAGGCCATCAATAAATCCATCTATGTGATCAATTGTCGCATACTGCGCGTCTAGGGCTCGATGAATACCAACGTCTACAGGAACATGTCCTGAATATGGAATGCCTACTTCTTTTGCTGTTGATTCAACTGAATTCCAAACATCGAGCTGAATTCCTGGATGAATTTTCAAAAAGTCATACCCATCGGTTTTATATTGCCTTATTTTTTCTTCTGCTTCTTCAGGGGTTGTTACAGAGTTGCCATTGAGAGAGTGACTAGACGTATAAACCCTTGGACTGATTTTTAATTCTCCAGAAGCAATTGATTCTTTTAACGTTAAATGATATGGATCTCCAAGCATTCCTCTAATGTTGGTGACGCCTTGTGACAGATATAAAAACAACACATCTTTGACATAAGAGTCATCTCCTTCTTCGGGCGTAGGTATATGTGCATGCATTTCTGTCAAACCTGGTATGATGTATTTACCTGTTCCGTCTATTACCGTTGATAATTTATTTGCATTGACATCACCGATGGATTTGATTTTTGTGCCAACAATTTCAATATTTCCTATAGTGGTGTTTTCTCCAACCATGGATATAATTGTAACATCTTTTATAATGATGTTTTCAATTTCTGGTTGTTCTTTGCAGGATACTAAAATTAGACTAATTAAAAAGACAGTAATAAAGTTCTGCATATGTTTTTATTAGAGATTTAATTAACACAAAATCTGTTGTAATATTTTTGATGTGATCATGTATGTAGGTTTAATGCCATCTTGGCCTAGTCCGCCAGACGCAAGTGTACTACCAGTCTTTAAAGGATTATCAGAAGCATAATAGGCATAGCGCAATTTAACATTTTTATCGATGTGCTTCCTTATTTTTGATGCAGACTGAATTGCTTTTTGATAGTGTGCTCCCTCCATTTCAAGTCCAATGCCATTCCAACTTGAATTATGAAAATAGGAGAGGACATCTTTGTTCTGTAAAGACGTTCCCAAAACGGTGACCATTAAACCTTCGAAGACATCAAGTCCTTGTCCTTCAAAATCTTTTGCTTTAAATTCATTTTTAAACGGATAATTATCTGCAGTGCCTTCAAAGATATGTGCTGTAGGAATCATTAAGTCACCTTTATCTCCTTCCAAAATTCCAGCCTTCCCCATAATGTTTACGGATTTGATATTTAATTCTTTTATCTTCCCATTAATTGTTACTGGCTTTAAAAGTTCATCCATTGTTTCATATGCCTGCTCACCAAATGCGTAATCCATCACTATGATGACTTGTTTATTGGCCTGAGTTGAACATGATTTTATCCAAGACAAATCTGGTGCTAAACTTGAGTGGTCTATCTTTTCACAATCAAATATTTGAACGGCGATATTCATTCCACTTTCATCTTCTATTTCATGCATGCCATTTGCGAGTGCATATTTTTTAATGGTATCGCGAAGTTTTTTATTTTTGTCTTTACTCACTTCATGCATTAAATCTTCAAAGTCTTTCTTTCTTTTACGCTTGCTAATTGCTTTTGTGGCAAATAAGCAATTCATGACACTATGTCTATTGGCACTAATGATGTGAATTGGTTTGTCTATCATACCATTTTCAAACAAATGGGTTTTGACTCTGCTTGCCCAATGTTCGCCTCCTATGTGGTGACCAATGTCTTCTCGTAGGGTAGAGGAGAAAGTAATTTGACGGTAGTCCTTATTGACGTGACCTTCAATACTCAGGCGTCCCATCCAATATGCCACTTCAAATAGTGAGTTTACTTTGGCTGTGTTTTCAAACATCTTGCAAGCAGCTAAAGTTTCTTTATATGTGCGACCGATAATGGAGCTTAGATAGGTGCAACCTTTTTCTTGATCATAATCCTCACCATTTTCGATTTGCTTGACAATCTGTTCTAGTTTCTTCCAATCTCTGTTTTTCTTATTTTTTGAATCGAGACTGTTTCTTCTTATTTTTTCGGATTCGATATACATAAAGGTAAGGTGAGTCAATAGATCGTAAATGTCACTACGACCTCTAGTCATCTCTATATACATCTGATATTTATCGATACGAAAACAATTACGTCGACGCTTTGCAGGAATGATTGGTTCGAACGAAGATTTTTCTAAACCTTCTCTGCTGATTAATTTTATGAATCTACATTGTTCTATCCCAATTGGCAATCGTTGGAAAATATATAGTAAACCATTCAATTCCACTCGCTCTGGATCAGCTATCGATCCATATATTTCTGGTCTCAAAGAGAGCAAAGAAGAAATCATGGATTCCCCAGATATACCCAAGGGTCTATACTCGCCTCTATTGAGCAAGTGCCTCATAGAAACATATAATTTTTGAATTGCCGAACTAGAAATTCGCGCTCTGGTTATATTTGTTTTGTATTTATCCATAGGTCAATAGATAGCTAGTACAATATTCGTACCTAAACAATTAAAGGCATAAGATAAAAGTGAATATTCTAATGTTGGTACGTTTATATCGAGTCTAATTTACACTTTTAGTCGCAGAGATAACAAGCCCGCGAGGCCAATAAGTAAAGCCAATAGGCTAAAACTTATTTCTAAAGAAAAGCTTTCTGATAAAAAGCCAATGAGTGGTGGGCCTGCTAAAAATCCAGTATAGCCCAAGGTTGATACAGTTGCAATACCCACACTAGGAGGTACATTATCTAATAATCCGGCTTGACGAAATAACACTGGAATGAGTATAGAGCAACCCAGACCTGAAACGACCATTGCTATCGTGCTGCTTATGATGGAAAATCCAAATGAAAATAAAAGCAATCCACCAGCTAAAATTAGACAGCCAAATAGTAATAGCTTTCTTGTTGCGTATTTTTCAATGAGCTTATCTCCATAGAATCTAGCTATAGCCATAGCAAATGAAAATGCGGCAAAGCCAAAGCCCAACATGTACTCTGGACTCGCTAATACGTCTTTATAAAAAACGGCATTCCAATCCATTATTCCCCCTTCAGTGAGAAATACAGCAAATGCAATGATGACCAATACCAATACTGACCCATCAGGGAGTCTGAATGATTGTTGCGATTCATTGGCATCCTTAATGTTGTATATACTGAATGCAAAAAATAAAAACAGCACACTTAATATGCCAGTAAGTGCAAGATGTTGTTTTATACCAATTTGTGTAGAAACGATAAAACTAGCAACGAGTGAAAATACCATAGCAGATAAACTCCAAAATCCGTGTGTCATCGACATAAATATCGAAGATTTAATTTTCTCCAATGCAGATACGACAGCATTCATAGAAATATCCATCGCACCATTTGCAAATCCCAAAAGGAATAATGTGGCAACTAACGCTGTAAAACTATTGACAAAGCCAATTGCTATTATCGTTATCGCATATATAATTCCACCCATAATGGAAATCTTCCCTGGGCCTAATTTTCTAATTCCCATACTCACCAGAGGCGTGATGACTACCACTCCCAAAGGCGATGCAAGTAAAGCCAGACCTAATTTTGCATCAGTCAGATTAAGCAATTCTTTTACATCTGGAATTCTCACTACCCATTGCGAAAATAGAAACGCATTCATGACAAATAAAGCTCCAACAGCTCTTGTTCTATGATCTAATAAATAGTCGTATATCGAAAGTTTTGAGTCTTTAACCATAGTAATGGAAGTTACTTATTATTTAAGACATGTATTCCCACGCTGACTGATAGTGACCATCTTTTTCAATGTGGTCGGCAAGCGAAGTATACAGTTCAGATCCGGCAAGTGTACTCAAATCTCCGATCATGACCAATTTTTTCTTAGCTCTGGTCATCCCAACATTCAATCTGCGTTCGTCAGCTAAAAATCCTATTTCGCCATTTTCATTTGAGCGAACCAAGCTGATGATAATAAGATCTTTCTCTTGACCTTGAAATCCGTCAATACTGTTCACTTCAATATTTAATCCGCGATACAACTCCTCATCTTCAATGTGTTGTTTTAATAATTTCACTTGTGCCGCATACGGGCTGATAATGCCAATTGTGGTTTCGTCTAGAAGTATGTCTTTATGTTGTAAAAACCATTCTCTAATGATAAATATTTCTCCTTTATTATAGCTGCTAAATGTATCTGCGTGTTTTTCTTCCTCGAATCCGCAGCCACTTGTGTCTATAAATACAATTGGGTACTCGTCCAAGGACCACTTGCTGTTTGAATCATGAGAAATCAATTTTGATCCATAAAATCGCTTGTTTGAGAAGGCCAGAATGTGATCGTTCATTCTATACTGGGTATTCAGTAAATAACTGTGATGGATTTTATCTGACATTCTATCCAGAATAGTATCAGCAAGTCCCAACTCTTCCGCTTCTTTGGATTTTACTGTTGGAGGTAATTGCAGATGGTCGCCCGCAAATATCACTCGCTTGGCCTTTAAGATTGCATTCCAACATTCTGGTTCTAATGCTTGAGATGCTTCATCGATGACGACTGTCTCAAATTGTAAGTCCTTGATGTATGAACTGCTCGCGCTAATCAATGTGGAGCATACGGCTTGTGCTTTATGTAGAATAGAATCCACCAGTCTGTCTTCCAACTCCCTTGCCCATTTTTTGAGTTCTCTCGATTCTTTATACATAGCATTTCTGTTCTCTCTTTCTTTATAACCAAACTTTCGTTTGAATGAGCCTGCCTGTTTTCGGGCTTCATTGGCTTCGATCTTTACTTTTTTAATGTGCTTCCAGTCATCGTGATTGGCCACTTTGGTCGCCAAGGTAAGGTGAGCTGTAGCATCACCAACTCGAGATACATTGCCGACTCGCAAGGTTTCAATGTCAGCTTCGTCAAGTCGTCTTGCCAGTAAATCAACTGCATTATTTGAAGGGGCGCACACAAGAATTCTCTTTTCAAATCGCAACGATTCTTTTATCAAAGCGACTAATGTTGTTGTCTTTCCGGTTCCAGGAGGACCATGTATAATGGCAATCCTATCCGAGGATAAGCAACCTTCTATAGCTGCGTTTTGCGAATCATTAAGCGATGTCCAAGGATGAAATTGTTGGTTACTCACTTGGTAAGGAGCAAAATCACTTTGTTTAGATATGCCATCTCTCAAATCTTTAATGTGTTCTTCTTGCGATGATTTGACATTGAGAATGGCTTGTGTCATGACCGTATACGGTTTTTCATCATACACCAATTCCACACCTGATTTGAATCTGTCTTCTATGTCTTCTAACTGGTTGACATGGGATCCAAACAGAATGCCCATCTTTAATTTTTTCACAAAAGACACTACACCTTTCAACGTCTCTTTCTCTCCTGCAGCGTTGACAGTAAATACCTGACACCCCATACCCGTCTTAAACCTGTGGGACATGACATCTCTGACTTTGCGTTCGACAATAATCTCTACTTGCTCGCCTATGGTGTAATACTTTTTCACAATAACAACTGGATACCATAAGATGCCGGCTTCAATCTTTTCGGCATTTGTCTTTTTGGACTGTAATTGTTTAAAATATGTTTCTTCTGTTTTCCGTTCCCAATCAATCGCTTCAAGTATGCGATCGTATCTGTCCTGATTCGCCATCAACCAAAAATAAACTTAATAATACAAATCAGAATGTTTTACGCATTATAAAGACATTAAACCTAACTTATGCTTGGTCTTAGCGATTAAGTGCCTTATGTGAGTAATTTAATCGAGTGATGCAACTTTTGATTTGGGGATTCGTCATTTATGATAAGCAGTTTAGAAATCGAGATACTTGGTTCTTACTGTATTGAAAACTCAACTAAAGTCTATATATTTAGTATTATTAAATTCATTACAATTCTTTACAAGTTTATGAAACCATATTTGAAACACTCGATTGTATTATTCATTTGTATTCTATTTAGTGTCTTGACTTTTGCCCAAGAAAAAAAAGAATCTGGAGAAGGAGACGAAAAGCCAGAAAAGAAGACAATTACCAGTATTACCAAATCTTGCAAAAAAACAGATGGTCTCTTTCCAATATTTCAGGATACCATAAAAGGTAATATTTTCATGATGGTATCGAAAGAGCAGCTCGACAAAGAATATATTCACTTTTTCCATGCTGAAAATGGAGGATTGAATTATGGTTGGGTAAAGGGCAGTTATGGTTGGGAAAAAGTATTTAAAATTCAAAAATATTTTAATCGTCTTGAATTTGTCGAGCAGAATACTTCATTCTACTTTGATGAAAATGCCGCCTTAGCTAAATCAGCAAAAGCAAATATAAATGAGCCCATATTTAGCTCACTTAAAATTGAAGTAGAAAGTGGAGATTCCTTGCTCATTGCGGCAGACGCTTTATTTAAATCTGAAGACTTTGCACAACTAAGGTTTTCTTTTCCCCCTGGTCTTGGTCCTAAAAATCCTTTTAAAATAGGAAGTCTCAGTAAGGATAAATCTAAAATTTCCAGTTTTAAAAGTTTTCCTGAAAATATTTTGGTCACTGTAGATTATGTATTTGAAAATATGAGTCCAACTAACTATGGCTTACCAACAACAACGGACGCCAGATTTAGCACTATACAAGTTCAACATAATATTCTAGAAATGCCTGATAATGACTATGTGCCAAGATATGAAGATCCTCGTGTAGGACATTTTGTTACACAAGTAGATGACCAGCTTAGCCATTCTGAGACGCCTTATAGAGATATGATACACAGGTGGCACTTGGTGAAAAAAAATCCAGAGGCCGAATTGTCTGAGCCTGTAGAGCCAATAACTTTCTGGATGGAAAATACCACTCCTATTAAATACAGAGGGATCATAAAGAGTGCCATCGAACGATGGAATATAGCTTTTGAAACAGCTGGGTTTAAAAATGCAGTTGTCGTCAAACAACAACCTGATGACGCTGATTGGGAAGCTGGAGATGTTAGATACAATGTCATGCGTTGGACGGCAGCACCTTACATGGGGTCGGCATGGGGACCTAGTTTTGTCAATCCACGAACTGGACAAATCTTAGCGGCTGATATTATGATGGATTTTGTCTTTTTGAGAGGATCAATGCGAGAATTGGAGTTATTTGGTCATGATGGTAAGTCTATTGCTGATCTTATCAAAGAAGATATTGATCATAGCAAGAGTGTTAATAATCATCAACATAAATTCTGTTCTGTTCAACATGCAGCTGCAAGGAAAATGCTCTTTGGTAAAACTGTGACAAATGCATTGGATTATGACGATGAAGAGATTCAACGTTTGACAGAAGAAGTACTGATTGAAGTTGCAATGCATGAAGTAGGACATACCTTGGGACTAGCTCATAATTATATAGCAAGTCATTTATGGGATAGTAAACAAGTACACGATAGGAGCTTAACGGAGATACACGGAATGACGAGTAGTGTTATGGACTATAATCCTCTTAACCTTGCACCGAATAAAGAAGATCAAGGGAATTATCAATCTGTTGTTCCAGGGGAGTATGATAAGTGGGCTATAGAGTATGCATATTCTACTGCTCTTGATGACCCTGAGGCAGAAGAAGCACGCTTAGATAAAATTTTATCCAGATCTGTAGAAGATCAACTTAGGTTTGGTAATGATGCAGATGCAATGTTTGGTTCCTCTAGTGGTATAGATCCAAGGATCAATGCATGGGAATTGACTAACGATGTCCTCTCTTATGGAGAAGATAGAATAGGATTGTGCAAAAAAACAATGGGGATGTTAATGGAGAGATTGACACAAGATGGCGAATCTTATGAAAAATTATATACTGGATTTCGGATTCTTCAATCACAACAATTTCAAGCACTTAGAGCAGTGACAAGATACATTGGTGGTGTCCAAATTGATCGAAACTTTAAAGGCCAAAAAGAAAATGGAAAGCCTTTTACACCAATACCGTATGGTAATCAAAAACAGGCCTTAGATATGGTGATTAATCACGGTTTTAGTCCAACGGCATTTGCAGCTTCAAATGATGTGTATAGCCATTTGCAATATCAACGAAGAGGTTGGGAATTTTGGGGAAATACAGAAGATCCAAAAATACTGGAACGTATAGGATCGTACCAGCGAATACTGTTGTCTCATCTTTTGCATCCCACAGTGATGAAACGTATGAATAATAGTCTTCACTACGGAAATACTTATACCGTAGCACAACTGTTGCAAGATTTGACGCAAGGGATTTTTGACCAGGACATCAAGGCTTATGTTAATCCTGCTCGTCAAAATTTGCAACTTGAATATGTCAATGCACTATTGTCTGCTCTGTCAACTGACTCATATGATCATATTTCAAAATCAGCAATACTTAATCAACTAGAGGAAATAAATAAAAAAATGTCAAAAAATAAGGGCAAACACATCGATGTTAAAGCCCATAGAAAACATATTTTATTCATAATTGATAAAGCATTAGATAGCTAAGATTCATTCCAATATTAATTTACTAGGTATGGAGACTTAATTGTTCAATAATTCCTTGTCTTCTTGCTTGTCTATGTCTTGAATGAACGCCCGATCATTAGTCTTAAATGGGATTAATAATTCGACGTTTTCTTTGATGACAGTTCGACACCCATTTGCATCAGTGCAATCATTCAACTGCTTTGCGAAGCGCTTGTTAAAAATGACTGGATGCCCAGGTACTTTGCCAACCATTGGTCTGCAAATATCTGCCTGTTCTTCGTTAGAAAAAGACAGGAGTTGTTCCACGTGTTGTCTTCGTAAAAATGGCATATCTGATAGACAGATCATGAACGACTCAGCTGTACTTGATAATTTACTTAGCCCGGTTTGTATGCTCGATGTTTGGCCTGTTTCAAAATCCGGATTGTGAACAACGGTGACATCATCCACACCATTTAATGTTGAAAGTAGTCGATCCCCTTGATGACCGGTGACAAGGATAATTTGATGAAAAGGGAGTTGTCGCAATAAATCAAGTGATGACTGTACCAATGTTTTGTTTTTGTGTTTTATCAACAGCTTATTTTCATCACCCATTCGAGAAGATGTACCAGCTGCCAAAAGAATGACATCTGTCTGTTGGATGAGTGTATTAGGATTTGACAAACTACTGATTTACAATTTACCGTCCGCTACCATTTTGGCATAATCTTTCGCAAAGTATGTGATGATGGCATCTGTACCTGCACGTCTGATGCTCAGTAATGTTTCTGGCATAGCAGTTTCGTAGTCTAGCCAACCTTTCTGACATGCTGCTATCAACATGGCACATTCGCCACTGACATGATAAGCGCTTATGGGCAAATTGGTATTCTTTTTCAACGTTTGTATCACATCCAAATAGTGTAATGCTGGTTTGACCATCAAGATGTCTGCACCTTCTAATTCGTCTTGCTCTGCTTCAATGAGCGCTTCGCTTTTGTTGGCCGGATCCATTTGATATGTCTTTTTATCTTTTGGGATATTGGGATCATCCACCGGCGCAGAGTCTAATGCATCTCTAAATGGACCATAAAATGCACTGGCATATTTCGCAGTGTAAGCCAGAATTGATGTGTTGCTGAATCCGTTTTCGTCCAAGCCTTGTCTGATAGCTCCGACTCGGCCGTCCATCATGTCAGAAGGACCGATCATATCAAAACCTGCTTCAGCTTGTGCTATACTCATGTCAACGAGCACGTCTACCGTTTCGTCATTAAGTATAACGCCATTGTCCACGATGCCATCATGACCGTGAATGCTGTAAGGATCCAAAGCCACATCACTAATCAAATTTACATCTGGAAATTCTTGTTTGATTTTTTTAGCTGCCTGCAGATAGTAGTTGTTTTCATTATAACTAAAACTTCCAGTCGCATCTTTGTGCTCTTCCTTAATTTTTGGAAACAGCATGAAATGCTTGAGGCCTAATTTCTGACACTCTTCCAGTTCTTTTAGAAGCATATCAATGGACCATCTGTAATTGCCTGGTAAGGAGGAGACCTCTTCTTTGTGGTTTTTGCTGTCCACTAAAAAGAAAGGATAAATCAAGTGATCTACTTGTAGAGAGGTTTCTCTGACTAGAGAGCGGATTGCTGCACTTTTCCTATTTCGTCTTGGTCTCTGTTGCATTGTGTTTTTTGCGTTTAGGATTTAATGGCACAGGGTCAGGTCCATGGCCTCCCCATGGATGACACCGAGTGATGCGTCTAAGTCCCAAATATACGCCTTTAAATACTCCCCACTCATTGATCGCACCAATCATGTAATGTGAACACGTAGGACTGAATCGACAATTAGGTCCCAAAAGTGGTGAGATAACTATCTGATAGAATCGAATCGGAAGTATGAAGAGCTTTTTGAACATTATCGTTTAGAGGTCAATTTTGCCTGTGTAATCTGATGGGTCAAATAAAAAATGCTCTTTGGTATTTTCATCAAGTTTGACTTTTACAATGTTACGCTGATCGGCATATAGCTCCATAAAGACTTTGTTGATAACAGTAAAATTTCGCTCAAATTCTACATTTGGTATTTCAAGGTAGCACCATACTGCTGCAAGGTCTTCTGATATTTCTTTACCAATAAAATCAAAGCTAAGTTCTTCATCATCAATTTGAATTTTAAAATTTTCTCGTAGGTACGCCTCCATATATTTGAGTGCATCTGGATGTTCTTTCTTCGTACAAAGGAATAGATCGGAGGCACCTCCTTCTGCCAAGGCTAATTCAAAATCATCAATAAACACCCGGAGTGAAACTTGGACGGCTTTCTCTTCTTTGTTGTATTCAACATCACATTTACTAAGGTGAATGTCATGCACAAAGACGCTAGGAGAAAAGAGTAATATGATATAAGAAAAAATTACGTTCATCATCACTCAAATATAACAGTATATGGAACAAATTGATTCAGAAACGGTGTCTTAGAATTCTGTTAATTCTTTAAGGTGATTTATCTAAGACAGTATAGAGACAAAATCGGACATGGTATATACGATGAGCAAGTGACTAGATAGGTTTTTAAAGCACATAACTGATTCATAATTTATAAGTCCAATCCATAATTTCTATGTATCTCTATTCATCACAAGTAACTTCATTGGGGAACACTGTTCCGGCAAGTACATTGAAAATTGAACTCTCCGGTATTGATATCTGCGCACCTAACTCAACTTCAATCATATATATTTCAACCTCATAATTTTCAGGTATATGAACATTGGATGTAGATTGATAAGAAGAAAAGTACTTATCAACTATAATTACGGTTTCGTTTTTTAAAGGCACATGACCTTGTGACCAATTATTTGGATTGTCCCAAGAACCTTCTTCTACTGTCCACAAATTATATTGTTCAGTCTGACAGATGCCAGCTTGACACGAGCAAAAATCTTCCCATTCGGCGTTAAATTGATTACCACTACTTATTTCAGCGTTAGTAAAAGCACAAAGTTTACTATGAAATTTACTATTATAGCATCCGACAAATTGGTTTGAAGAAATATTAAATGTATCAATAGTAGCTGTATTAATTTTTAAAAAGTCAATTGTACCAGAAAACAAATTATTACTGATATTGAAGACTCTAGGGGCAAGAAATACGGGGGATTCATCACTTAACATGTTGTTCTGAAGGGTAAGTACTTCTTTAGCAACTACTTCACTAGGAAATGACCCCTTCAATTGATTATCATTAAGTCTAAGTTCTTTAATACTTAGGTAAATTGGCTTAGATGGACTAATGATTGAATCAAGAGAATTATGCTGCAAATTTATTTTGATATCTGATTGTAATTTAAATAATTCTGCAGGCAAAGCACCTGATATGTCATTATGTGCAAGATTTAGTACATCTAATTCATTAAGAAATTGTATGTCTTCAGGTATGTGACCGGTTAAGTTATTATTAGGAAGATTTAATTTTATGACACGATTATCTTCATTACAAGCGACACCATACCAACTACAAATGTCGCAATCTGATATATCCCAAGTGTTTGTCCAGTTTGCTCCTCCTAAATTATCGTGTAAAGAAACTAACCATGTGTAATCCGGAACCTGGCAAAGTGATTGGTCACATGTGCCTGCATTATTTTGACAAAAGTCTTCCCAGTCTGCATCAAAATTATTGCCATCACTTATCCATTGATTTGGAAGTTGATTACATGGATCATAAGCAACATTTTTCAAATTAAAATCATAACATCCAGACAATTGATTATTATTTATAAATATATCTAGATGTGGAACTAAGAATGGAGAAAATAATTCTATTGGAATGCTACCAGTCAACTCATTGTGTGACAAAATTAAATAACCATCATCGTTTCCATCAAAACACAAATCTCCAAGTTCCTTAGGTATACTGCCACTCAATTGATTATGTGAAAAATCAACCGTTTCCATACAACCGCCCATTGTGCCAATTTCGATGGGAATGTTTCCAGACAATTGATTATGCGATAAAAATATTTCATGGATATTCGTCAATTGACCTATCGTTGTTGGAATCGAACCAGTTATTAAATTGTGACTTAAGTCTAAGGCTCTGAGTTTTAAACTGTTCCCAATTTCAATGGGGATGGTTCCGGTTAGTGAATTGTTACTTAAATCAATACGCTTTATAGTTGGACTAAATAAATCCTCAGGTATTTGACCAGAAAGAAAATTGTTAGAAATAAATAGGTTCTCCAGATTTAAAAGATTTCCAATCTCACTAGGTATATCTCCCGATAAAAGACAATTTTTTAAGGTTAAATCTTTAAGGCTGATTAAATTTTCAATTTCTGGTGGAATTAAACCAATGATGTTAGTATTATTTAAATTTAGTTCAATGAGATTTATTAGATTACCAATTTCGGGTGGAATAAAATCACTTAAATTATTATTATTTAAAATTAAGTACTGCAAACTTTCTATTTGACAGATACTATTAGGAAAGGATGTAAGTAAATTATTACTAAGGATCAATTGTTCCATACTTGTCATATTTGAAACAGACGTAGGCACTGGATCCGTAATCTCGGAATAACTTAAATTCAAATATTCCAAATTTTCAAGTTGTCCAATTTCATCTGGAATTGGTTCATTAAAACCATTAAATGAAAGATTCAAGTGTTCCAGATTGGTTAAACACCCAATTGAGTCAGGAAATTCTGTTAACAAATTAGAACTTAAATTAAGCCACTTTAATTTATTAAACTGTTTTAAAACCGAAGGTGAAATGGTGCTGATATCATTATCTCTTAAAATTAATAGCTCTAATTCTTCAAATTGACCAAATATTGCTGGTAATTCTGAAAATGTTGTTTGAGCATATAAAGCTATTCCTGTGACTTTTGAATTTTCATTACATGATATGCCTTGCCATTCACAAATATTACAAGTTGTAAAGTCCCAGTTAATGAATCTCCAATTCGGACCATCATAATTCTCATACAAGGATACTAATAAGTCATATTCTGGATTATCACATTGAGCAGAAACAAAGCTGACATTTAAACTAATGAATAGGGATAGGATGTACGGTAAAGTATTGTGCATTTCTATAAAGTTTAGTACGTTGAAGTGAAAATAGAATCTTTTTCTAATAAAAGATAAAATCTACTGACTTTTTTACTATTTAATATTTTGGATGATTGCTGTTCGGGTTGTAATGATTATTATTTAAATATTAATACTAACATGAATTCTAACATCACTCCAGCGTTGTGAGGCAATTAGATAATCTTTCCTTATTTTCATAACAATGAAATTATACACTATGAAAAATCTACTGCAATTCTCCATCTGTTTGCTGTTCAGTGTCTCCATGTTAGGGCAAAACGCCAAACTAGAAAGGCTGAAACAAGAAGTCGTCCAAACTATTGAAGCGAATGCCAAAGACGCCCAAGTCATGGTTGATAAAGTCTTTAGTTTTGCTGAGTTGGGATTTCAAGAATATGAAACTTCCAAGTACATAACAGATATTCTGCGAGAAAATGGCTTCAGTATCGAAGATAGTATTTCAGGAATTCCCACTGCTTGGTGGGCAACTTGGGGAAGTGGTAAGCCTGTCATTGCATTAGGATCAGATTTGGATTGTATTCCGAAAGCATCTCAAGTTCCGGGTGTCGCATATCATAAACCGATTGTCGAAGGAGCTCCAGGGCATGGAGAGGGACACAATTCAGGAACACCGTTGAATGTCATTGCTGCTCTTGCAGTCAAAGAAATTATGGAACGAGAAAATATCCAAGGCACACTGGTTCTGTGGCCAGGTGTTGCAGAAGAATTGGTAGGAACAAAAGCTTACTACACGCGGGATGGTTACTTTGACGATGTCGACATTTCCATGTTTTCACACGTGTCGAGTAATCTGTCGGTGTCATATGGGCAGGCAAGAGGTACAGGCTTGATTTCTGTTGAATATGAATTTGAAGGTGAAGCCGCTCACTCAGCCGGTTCGCCATGGAGAGGACGTAGTGCAGCAGATGCTGTTGAGCTAATGAATATTGGTTGGCAGTATCAGAGAGAACATTTAGATCCATTGCACCGATCGCACTCAATCATAAACTATGGTGGTGATCAACCGAATGTGGTGCCTTCGAAAGCAAAGATCTGGTATTACTTCAGACACGTGACCTATCCTAAAATTATGGAGGTCTATGATCGGGCGAATAAGATTGCCGATGGTGCTGCTTTGATGACGAACACTTCCGTAAAAAGAAAGGTCTTGGGCTCCGCATGGCCTCGACATTTCAATCAAGTCATCGCCGAAGAGATGTATGAAAACATCAGAGAGATTGGATTGCCTACTTGGTCAGAAGAAGACCAGACACTAGCAAGAGCTGTTCAGAAAGAAGTTGGTTCTCCACCAGAACGCTACGATGGATTATCCACAAAATTAGATACGATAGGCATTCCTACCACAAGATTCATCAGTGGAGGATCTGATGACATCGGAGATATATCTTGGAAATTGCCGACAGTTACCCTGCGCTTTCCCTCTAATAT
>CALLFA010000102.1 GCA_937997635.1 uncultured Saprospiraceae bacterium
ATTATAATCTTAATACCATTAGTCATATACATTGCTTGTAAATGTGTTAGCCCTGAAATGGCGCAAAGCATATAACCAATGGCAACGCCAGTGGTATGATGTCATAATTGTACTATAGCCCTAAAGGGGCGCAAGCATGTATTGTACAATGAGAAATGATAATTGTCCCTTAGGGACAACGTGTGGGTAGTATAATTAATTAAATGTATTTGCCGTGCCGTTAGGTACGGAATGTGTGTACACGACAATGCTCTTATTGTAAGGTTACGTGTACCTACGGGCACAACAATTTTATCTGTGTGGAATGACTTGGCTAAAGTCTAGCGCCCTTTCAGGGCTTTTAAACAATTTGTTTTAGCCAGCAATACCCCAAAGGGGTATCATCAAAAGCGGGGGACATCGTCCCTCGCTGTCATAACGTTTCGGGTAGGAGTCCCAACGGGACGACCTTGTTTATATGTGTTAGCCCTGAAAGGGCGCAAAGCATATAGCCAATGGCAACGCCATTGGTATGATGTCGTAATTGTACTACAGCCCTGAAGGGGCGCAAGCATGTATTGGACAATGAGGACAGATAATTGTCCCGTAGGGACAACATGTGGGTAGTATTATAAATTGAATGTATTTGCCGTGCCGTTAGGTACGGAATGTGTGTACACGACAATGCTCTTTATTGTAAGATTACATGTTGTACCTACGACACAACGATTTTATCTGTGCGGAATGACTACCCATATTTAGTCCCTATGGGACTGTTTCATAAACAATATATAAAGAGCATTTAGTGCAAGTCAAATAAAGTTTGTAGAGATAAATATGATCATATTCTATCAGATAACAAATGAAGAAACTATAGAGGAGTAAAAATTATACACGAAAAATGGACTCAAAAGGACACTTTGAAAAACAGCCCAATCTCTACTGAAGAATTCAAATAAAAACGCAATCATTTACCACATTTTACGAACCAAAACTATCCATTAATCAGTTATATAGGCACATTACAAAACAGAATAATTCATAAGATATGTCAGCAGCAGAACTCGCAATTGCAGAAAAGGATTTGATCAAGAATGGTTTCCTCGATATCGATATCGATCCCACCATGAATCTCGAAGAAGAGATTGAAAAACTCAAAAAAGAAAAGAACGCCATCATCCTGGCTCATTATTACCAAGAATCTGATATTCAAGACATCGCAGATTATATAGGTGACAGCTTACAATTGTCCCAAATGGCTGCCAATACAGAAGCTGACGTGATCGTGTTCGCAGGCGTTCACTTTATGGCAGAAACAGCCAAAATGCTTAGCCCAAACAAAAAGGTGATCCTTCCTGATTTAAAGGCTGGTTGTTCTTTGGCAGATTCTTGTCCGCCGCACCTCTTTAAGAAATTCAAGGACAAATATCCTGACCATGTTGTTGTCAGCTACGTGAATTGCACAGCAGAATTGAAAACACTTACAGACATCTGCTGTACGTCTTCAAATGCGCGCTATGTCATAGACAGCATTCCAGAAGATAAAGGCATCATTTTCGCTCCAGATAAAAACCTTGGTGCTTATTTGCAAAAAGTGACAAGCAGAGACATGATCTTATGGAATGGCACATGTATGGTCCACGAGATTTTCTCTCATGAAAAAATCACCAAGCTCAAATTGCGTCACCCTGATGCAGAGTTTATCGCACACCCAGAATGTGAAGCCCACCTACTAGAAATAGCTGACTATATCGGTTCGACAAGTGGCCTACTTAAATATACGCAGACCAGCGATTCAAAGAAATTTATTGTTGCTACCGAAGCTGGCATTATCCACCAAATGGAATTGAAATCACCAAATAAAGAATTCATTCCAGCTCCACCTAACAACACTTGTGCATGTAATGATTGTCCACACATGAAGCGCAACACAATGGAAAAATTGTACTTGGCAATGAAGTATGAAATGCCAGAAATCATCTTGGAAGATTGGGTGATTGAAAAAGGAAGAGTCTGTATTGATCGTATGTTGGAAATTTCTGATAAGGCTGGGTTGAATACCAATAATAAGGTGTCTTAATAAAGGTATTAATAAAGCATTACAAGAAAAATATTGGATTTATCTAAACACCTTCAAACTTCTTAGGTGTAAGATAACATTACTAAAGGAGTACTTGTTTACAAGCAGGCAGGTTCATGATTTGCAACTTAAGATTCGCTATCCAATATCTAATAACATCCCAGAATGATCTGAAACATTATCCTCCCTCACTTTATGATCATAATAACAATTCGTAACCAGTGGCACCAATGCTTCCTCCACATAAGTCTGATCATAGCGAAAGCCATTACCCTGATGGCTGTACCAAGAATATTCTTTGACATCACCGTTGATGTGGCGGAAAGCATCAATCATACCTGCATCTTCAAATCGTTCTAGGTCTTCTTGGTACCAGAAAGAATTGCCTTTTTGATCGATGTAGTTTTTACCTGTGTTATAATCGCCAGCAATGACACATGGTTTGTCATAAGATTTCACTCTCTCTGTAAGGAAATCAAAAAGTTTGTGTTTTTTCTTGTGTGGCAAATAGACGCCGATCAAATAGAAGGCATCAAATTCTGCTTGGACGACATTGTGAGGGAAGTCATCATCAGCTTTGGGGAATAAGGTCGAGTGTAACGGAAATTTACTTGCGATAATGACAGCGTTGTCATTAGCAGAAGCAGCTGTGACGACTTGATAGCGATAGTTAAGTTTGAGAAGTGCTGTTCTTAATTGGATGCCAGAAGCATTATTGCGGTATTCATTTAAGGTGACAATAGCCGCTTGTGTACGTTCAATTGCTTTTACAATCTGAAGTACCCGAGTACCTCCACCTTGTCTGATGTTCCAGGAGAGGATACGTATCACGAAATAGCTCGATTAATCTCTGTAAGCATTTCTGATGTTCTGTATCAAATCTGGAGATACAGAAGGTCTTTTGACGTTGTTGCGAATAAATTCGCGGGCAGATTTTTCTTGATTAAACAGCTTGACAAAGTTGGGATCTTGGTTGACATCTGTGAGTAAGGATTGTTCATCTTCTTTGCTTAGTGCTTTGTCAAAGAATAGACTTACGCGGTTTCTCATTTCTTGATCGTCAAATCGATTTGTCATGATCTACGTTTTATAAGGTATATAATTAAATGGGTATAATTCTCAAATTTTTACTATTCCTCTTCACTACTTTTCTTTGCTCTTCCTCTCTTATCTTCATATCCGAGATTCTCAGCGTAGCGTTTTAATTTTTCTTTGAGCATATTTCTTGCTCTGAATAATCTAGACCTTACCGTTCCTATAGGAACATCAATGATTTTAGAAATTTCCTCGTAAGTGAATCCTTCTACATCACACAATAACACAACTGTTCTAAAATCAATAGGGAGCGAATTAATTGCAATCGTGACTTCATCTCCCATCATGCTTGCAAATATCTCCTCCCTCAAATCCAAATAGCCAGGCACTCTCGAATCATCGCTGTCGTGGTAACTGACTATGTCTTCAAAATCAACACGAGTCGGACGTTTGCTTTTCTTCCGATACTCGTTAATATAGGCGTTCTTTAAAATCTTAAACAACCAAGCCTTCGCATTAGTTCCCTGTTCGTACTTATCTATGAACCGATGTGCCTTCATGTAGGTCTCCTGCACCAAATCATTGGCATCATCTTCATCATAGGACAAGTGAAAGGCAAATGTCTTTAATGCATCTATATGAGGCAATAATTCCGACTCAAATACTTCGTCATTCTGTGTTTTCGCTGGTCGACTCAAAGCTAAATTTTGTTAAAAATACGGAATTTCCTCTATTCTACTTTAATCACCCTGTTTCCAGCAATCATAAACACGCTGTCAGCCAGTTTGTAATCTAATGTATAATTGCCGGTGAAAACCCCAAAGGCTGGTAATATACCATGAGATTCTGTAAAGTAAAAACATGGGAGCCTAACACTTTGCTTTGCTTTTCCGCTAATTCTGACTGCAGGATGGATATGACCATGAATGTTGTACTTTTCTGGTTGTCTCAATGGCTCATGGCTAAATAAAAAAGGGCCCAATTCTAGTGTTTCTTCATGTATTGCCATTGGTATGCGCGCATATTCATTTCCCGAAAGGATATCGTGATTACCCATTATCAAATGGAACTGGATGTTATTATTCCTATAAAGAAAATCAACAAAATGATCCCATTCCTCATTTTTGTGGCTATGAAATAAATCACCAAGTATGTAGACGTCTTTCGCTGGATGACTGTTCACTAATTTTTCTAGCATACCCAATGAATCAATAGCTGCCTCTCTTGGAACGCCAATACCTGCTTTTCGAAAGTGCGAAATTTTTCCTAGATGAACATCTGATAAGATTATTGCTGATTGTTGCTTCCAGAATATTGCTTTTTCAGCTAGAAGCTCCAATGTAGTATCATGTATATCCAATAAACACACTCCTTGATCAAGCATGGCATAAAGAACGCAATTTTTTCTTGTTTGTTTGATCGTATAAGTATCAGTAAAGAACACTAGAGATGCCCTGTCATTAATTTTATATTGAAAATTATAATAATAAACATTGATTACTTACTTTTAAATTTAATACTCGTTTATAAAACTTTTGAAAACCTAATTAGCAAACTTTTTAATCTACTCTCATGTTTTATTTCAAGTTAACTAGCATAACTGTATTACTCTTGTGCGTGCACTTTATCTGCGCACAAAGTGAAATTACTACAGAAAAATTAATCATCACTGATGGTGCAACTACCAATTTCGTTCTGAAATCGGATGCCATTGGAAATGCGTCTTGGGCTGATCCCAGCACCTTGTTTTCAGGAGTTAGCACCAATTGGTCATTAAGTGGTAATGATATATATAATAACAATAGCGGTAGTATTGGAATAGGTACGACAAGTCCTACTGCACCACTTGACGTTATTGGAACGATAAGAGCAAATGTCATACAAACAAGAGGACAATCCATTCAAATAAACAGATTAGGTACGGGAGATCGAAATGCGTTTCTTGACTTTCATACAACTGATGCCACAACTGCTATGAACGCCAGAATTATAAGAAATGCAGGGGAAAATGGACACTTTATTTTTGAAAATGAAGGCATAGGTGATATGATCTTTAGAGTTGCAGATGCCAATCGTATGTTTTTGACTGACACTGGCAATTTTGGTATAGGGATTTCTACTCCTCAATCAAGACTCCATGTTAATGGCGAAATAAGATCAGGCATTATTCGAACCGATGATACTGGAATTGAAATCAACGAGTTTGGGTCAGGGGATCGGAATGCTATTTTAGATTTTCATGGCAGTGATGAAGAATCTGATTTTTCCGCAAGAGTATGGCGAGTCGCTGGAGAAAACGGAAATTTTAGAATTGAAAACAGAGGTGCAGGTAATTTGTTGTTTAGAACCTCAAACGTTAATCGTGCCGCAATCCAACCAGATGGAAAATTTATAGTAGGACCGCAAACCACAGCTACACCTGGCAACTATAATCTTTATGTTGTAAATGGCATTCTAACAGAGCGTGTAAAAATAGCAACAGTAGGCACCTCTGACTGGGCAGATTATGTATTTGAAGATGATTATAAACTTCACACATTGGAAGAAGTTGCTGAGTTTGTAAAAGAACATAAGCATTTACCTAATGTGCCATCAGCTACTGATGTAGAGAAGAATGGGTACGAATTACAACAAATGGATTCGAAATTATTGGAAAAAATAGAAGAGCTATACTTACTAACGATAGAATTGAACGAGGAGAAAAATGATCTGAAAAAAGAAAATGATTTGCTAAAAAAGTCTATTCAGGAATCCAACAAAATACATCAACAAACATTGCAAACGATAATGAGCAGGTTAGATAAACTTGAAAATAAGTAGGAAATGCG
>CALLFA010000103.1 GCA_937997635.1 uncultured Saprospiraceae bacterium
CCATCATGGAAAATCTAAAAGCTGTCTCTTCAGAACTAACAGAATTAGGAGTTTATAATAAAGCAAGTGTCTATGATCATCAAGCCATCGCGTAGGGTAGGGAAAGTGCAGACATATTATTTTGCGACTAAGCTAATGCAAATCGCTGCCATGAATAAAATGGGCAGAGATGTGATCAATCTTGGTATTGGTAGTCCTGATCAGAAACCTCCAGCAGAAATAATAGAAACCCTCAAAGAAAATACTGCTGGCGAAACAGCCAATAAATATCAGAGTTATAAAGGCATTCCAGAATTGAGAAAAGGCTTTGCCGATTGGTATAAACGTTGGTTTGATGTGGAGCTTGACTTTGAGAAAGAAGTGTTGCCACTCATTGGGTCGAAAGAAGGCATTATGCACATCTCGATGAGTTTTTTGAATGAAGGCGATGAGGTGCTTGTTCCAAATCCAGGGTACCCTGCGTACCAAATGGCGACAAAGTTAGCTGGAGGGATTGTCCGAAATTTTAACCTGACAGACAATACCAATTGGTTGCCTGACTTAGAAAAATTAGACAAAGAAGATCTATCTAATGTTAAAATCATGTGGGTCAACTATCCAAATATGCCTACTGGAAGTAAAGCAGATCTGGGCTTTTTCAAAGAGTTGGTCCAGTTTGCCAGACAACATGAAATACTGCTGTGCCATGACAACCCTTATGGGTTTATATTAAACGATATCCCCAACAGTATCATGCAAGTGGAAGACGCTAAAGATGTCGCAATAGAATTAAATTCGCTCAGTAAATGCTTCAATATGGCAGGCTGGCGTGTTGGTGTCATGGTTGGTAATGAATCGTACATCAATACGGTCATGAAATTTAAAAGCAATATGGATTCAGGTATGTATAGACCCATTCAAATGGCAGCTGTCAAAGCATTGAAATTGGGTAATGAATGGTTTGCAGAATTGAATCAAGAATACGCTAAGAGACGAGAAAAGGTTTGGCACTTGATGGATATGTTGAAATGTGAATACTCGAAAGATTCAGCTGGATTGTTTGTGTGGGGGCTTGTACCAGAAAGCGTGATGAATGTCGAACATTGGATAGAGGATATACTTCAATCTGCGAATGTATTTCTGACTCCAGGTTTTATTTTTGGTAGTAACGGAGATAGATATGTGCGAATATCATTGTGTAGTGATTTGGAGACATTGGATGTGGCAATTCATAGAGTAGCAACATATTTAAATAAATAAACGATTTAGATAATGAAAATTTGTGTTGTCGGTTTGGGATTAATTGGAGGTTCGATTGCAAAAGAATGCCGTACTAGAGAACATTATCTTTATGGTGTTGATGCAAATCCGATTCATCAGGAGAAAGCTATTGATTTTGGATTGGTAGACGAAATCGTGGATATTGATTCTGCCTTAAAGAATGCAGATGTGTTTGTCGTTGCTATCCCTGTAGACGCAGTAGAAGACATGTGCCAGTTGTTACTTGATCGGATTGGTTGGCATCAGACAGTCTTTGATGTAGGTTCGACCAAGAAAGATATTTGTATGGCTATTGCTGATCACCCAAAGCGTTCGCGTTTTATAGCCTCACACCCACTAGCAGGAACAGAATTCTCAGGGCCTGGTGCAGCTATTCTTGATTTATTTATAGGCAAGAAAAACATCATTTGTGAAGAACATAAGTCTGACGAAGACGCGTTAGAAAAAGTCCTCACTATATTTAATGAATTGGGCATGCAATCGTTGTTTATGGATGCCGATGCGCATGACAAGCATATGGCATATGTGTCGCACTTGTCACATGTCAGTGCATTTACATTGAGTCTTACAGTGCTCGACATCGAACAGGACCAAAAGCAAATTTTTAATCTAGCAAGCACCGGATTCGAATCAACGGTCAGACTCGCGAAGAGTAACCCAGATACCTGGTCTTCCATTTTTGATAAGAATGCAAATCATTTATCGGATGCGCTTGGTCAATACATCAACCATTTGCAGCATTTTAAGTCTGTCATTGATTCAGGTGATAAAATGGCATCAAAAGAGTTGATCGAAAAAGCAAATGAAATTAAACGGGTCCTCAATGGACTAAAATTGAACGTAGTTAAATTAAGTTAGAAATATACAAAACTGAAATACAATAATTCATGGAAACACAACATCGTAAAAACTGGTTAAGAAAAACAGAGATTCCTGTTGTTATCGCTGGACCTTGCAGCGTAGAAACAGAAGAACAATTAATGGAAACCTGTAAAGGAATTGCTGCAACGGGTAAAGTAGATATGCTGCGTGGCGGTATATGGAAACCAAGAACATCTGCCGGTAATTTTGAAGGCGTCGGTGTGGCTGGTCTGCCGTGGATGAAAAAAGTTAAAGAAGAGACTGGGCTTCCAATTACCGTAGAGGCAGCAAAAGCAGGACATGCTGAAATGTGTTTGGCTTTTGATGTTGATGTCATTTGGATAGGTGCGCGTACTTCTGTCAATCCATTTTCTGTACAAGAAATTGCTGAAGCACTCCGAGGGACGAATGTGCCAGTTTTAGTGAAAAATCCAATAAACCCTGATTTTAAATTATGGATGGGTGCTGTCGAACGATTTGAGCGTGTTGGTATTGAGAATGTAGGTGCGATCCACAGAGGCTTTTCTAATACTGGTGAAAAAGTATATCGCAATAGACCACAATGGCAGATTGCTTTAGACTTTATGAAAGCTAGACCTGAACTGCCAATGATTTGTGATCCAAGCCATATATGTGGTCGCAGGGATTTATTACAGCCGATTTCTCAGAAAGCAGTTGATTTGAGTTATGATGGCTTAATGATTGAGACACACCGAGATCCAGACAACGCCTGGACAGATGCAAAGCAACAAATCACACCTAAACGTCTAGGTGAGATGATTACTGAATTGAAATTGAGACTGGCTAAAGAAGCAGATCCGGATATTCAAAATAGCCTTAGTTTCTTAAGACAAGAAATCAATGAGATTGATACTGATCTGCTAAATCTATTAGTGTCAAGAATGGGTGTTGCAAGAAAAATAGGGGAGTATAAAAAGAAAAATGACATTGCGATTTATCAAGCAAAACGATGGGAAGAAATCACTTCTGCTGCAAAAGAAAAAGGCTCTTCTGAAGGATTAAGTGTTGAATTTATAGATAAGTTTTTGAGAGCGATTCACGATGAAAGTATAAATCAGCAGGAGCAGGTGATGAAATCTTGATTTCTTAACTGAGCCTTTCTGGAAGCTTATTTTGAATTGTAGTTGAAGTATCAACAAAGTTGATGGTGAGCACTCTTAAATGCCATATTGATTGGTAGAGTATCGTCAAAAACTTTACAAGAGGATAAGGGGTGTCTCTAGGATAATTGCTTTGTGTATTTTTAGCTTAAATGCTGAAGAGAGACGCCTCCAGCGACGTCTTAAGCCATTTATGTTTTATTCTTTTAAAACGTGGTTGTTTCACTTTTCCATTACATTTGATTCATGGATAAGAAATACATCAAACAAACCGCTCCTTTCGTGGTACCTACAGATGACGGCAAATCAATTAAAGAACATTTTGGTTTAGCAAGTATTAAAACAGGAGAGTATAGTGTAGCTCATATGGTAGCACCTCAAGGTTGGTCCGAGCCCTTTCAGACACCAGAGTTTGATGAGATCACGTTTGTCTTTAGAGGTAAAAAGAAATTTGTCATTGAAGGTGAAGAGATAATCTTACATGCTGGTGAATCCATTTTCATACAAAAGAATACACGTATACAATACTCCAATCCGTTTGATGAAGAATGCGAATACTTAGCGATTTGCCTTCCGGCATTTTCAATGGATAAAGTGAATCGAGAAGAAAGTTAATCCAGAATTACTCGTCTGTATCTCTAGTGGCCTTGAATGGTATTTCCATCCCTTCAATAGAAATTGTAGCGTTCAATTCATCACCTTCAAAGGTGCCCACATATTCTAACGCATAGCCAGAAAAATCAATATTAAAACTGATGTCGTCACCATCTATTTCTAAATCTTGAAGTTTTGTGGCACCTAGATCAGATTGAATCTTACCTTTGTAATCACCACCATCCAGTTCAATGACAATAGCTCCAGTATATGTGTTGCCATCAGGTCCAGCTATCTTATAGTTCCATTTACCTGTATGGTCAGAAATAGAGATGAGTAAGAATGAGGATAATAAGAATATTAGACTTTTCATGGCGGTCAATTTTATGTCCAATTTAAGCATATTTTTTCCTGCCAACATACAATATGGCGCAGAAAGTCTGAAATTTTAATATCCTTTCTGTTGGATTATATAGTAAATTTAATAGTTATAGTTCAGCAAAGTTAAAAATGAAACTTAGTGAAATTATTAAAATTCATCATTGGTTAAGTGTTCGTGAAACTCTATTTGTAATAGACCCTGAACTTCTAGAATTTGAAAAAGAATACGAACAAGTATTCAAAACTCTCAACGAATTAAAACCAGAAAAGACTAATATTATTTTAATAATTGATAGACATTGGGAAGATGGCGAACCAACTGAACATGCTCATGTCTATGGATTTGATCCATCGATAGGAAAGTTAGAGCCAACTCCCTATTTGGCACTTGAGTGGACAAATTGGAATAAGTGGCTTGGATTTGAAATTGTGGAAGATTCTATTGATGAATGGACAGAGCTTCAGATAATTTGTCATTCAATGATTGAAATGACTCTTGATGGATTCACTGAAGAGGACATTGAAAAAACAAGTAGACAAATAAAATCAAATATAAATACAATTAGAACAAACTACTTCAATGAAAATCTTGACGACGAGTAACAATTATGTTACCTTTAATTCATGAAATGTGATGAATTACTGAAAAAAGCAGGTTGGAGGCAAATTCGTCAAAAAGGAAGTCATAAAATTTTAAGAAACGAAGAAAGTACTGAAACAATAGTTCTTCCATATCATAGAGGAAAAGAAGTTCCAACAGGTACTGCAAATAGAATATTAAAACAAGCAGGATTAAAATGAGTAAATACAAACTAATTGTAGAAAAAAACAAAGATGGATATTGGAGTCAAGTCGATCAACTACCTGGAGTTTTCAGCTCAGGGGATTCAATACCAGGCCTTATTAACAACTCTAAAGAGGCTATTGAACTCTACTTAGAGGAGGCAGGTCAAAAAGTTAATCCTATTGAATTTGAACTTGTTATGGATATCCAAGAATTTTTCAAGGTTAATGAATTCATAAACATAACGAGTTTAGCGAAAAGAATAGGAATGAACTCAAGTCTATTAAGACAATACTCAAAGGGTATCAAATTTCCGAGTATAGAACAAGTGGCCAGAATAGAAAAAGAAATTCAGCAAATAGGAAAAGAACTTTCAAGAACAGAACTTCAACTTATATGAACCAATGCCAACCTATAAGATGGCATGACCGGGGAATTACTCAAGAATCATTTCTTTGTCGTTGCTCCCGATATGCCCGATCGGTTAAATCAAGTTGACTCATGTGTCAGAATATTATTGTCACCTTGTTTGTGCTTTTTGATATTTTTAGTGCTTTTTGATATTTTTGTCACTAAAGGTACCATTGAAGGACAAATGTGTTAGGCGATATATTTGTTGTGGTGAAATTTGGTTGAATAGTTTATCAATTGTCACTACCAAGCTTCTATTTCTAGCTCCTAGTTTCCTTATCTTTATCGTATGAGTCAATTCAAAAAAGTTGAAGATTCCCAAATAACAATCTCAGATCTCATGCTTCCATCTTATTCTAATTTTGGTGGAAAAATACATGGTGGACACATCCTAAATTTGATGGATCAAGTCGCCTTTGCCTGCGCCTCTCGACACTCGGGCCATTACTGCGTCACAGCATCCGTCAATACTGTCAATTTCCTCAACCCTGTAGAAGTAGGGGAGTTGTTGATCATGAAAGCTTCGATAAACTATACAGGAAACAGTTCAATGGAAGTAGGGCTCAGAGTTGAAGCAGAGAACATCCAAACTGGTAAAACAAAACATTGCAACTCTTCTTATTTTACCATGGTCGCAAAAGACGAAAGCGGAAAGAAAGTGAAGGTTCCTGGCTTGATTTTAGACTCTACAGATGTCGCCAGACGTTTTGCAAGAGCCATTAAACGACATGAACAAAGCCAGTTGCGTAGCGAACAATTTCGAGACGAAGACTTTGTCTTAGGCGATTATTTGGAGGTCTTGAAGGAGCGAAATGTGAAGATAGGAGAGGGTTTGTTAGGTGCTAGCAGCTAGGTGCGAGGTGCGGTTTTTACAAATGGGATAGTTCATTTAAGTGTGTCTGGTTAAAAAATAAAATCATATTTCATGGATTTTCAAATCTTATGCCACTCACGAGTTAATTTTCAGGTTCAGTCAAGGGGGCAGTTTGGGTGGTTTGTAGTTTTGCCTGCCATTTATATACCCTTGACGGGTTCTGAAAATTAGCTCATTTTTGCTATTAGGTTTGATCAACTCTTGCAACAACTTTTTGCTGACCTATTATTAAATTACATATATTGCTTGATCCGTTCGGAATACAGACTTAAAATATCACGCTGTATCTTGGTCCAACCATAGGCTTTCTTTTTCCACGACTTTTCATTGTGCATTAAACTCAAATACAGTTGTTTAGTCAATGCTGTTTCGGATACCCAAGCAGCTTTAGATTTTATTAGCTTCCTCATAATGCGATGAAGGGCTTCTACCGGATTAGTCGTATAAATCATTTTACGCATTCCACTTGGAAAATCTAAAAAGGCCATTAATTCATCCCAATTATCCTCCCACTGCTTGACTATGTATTGGTACTTATCTGCCCAAGTTGATTCAAATGCTAATAAACTATTTTTAGCCTGTTCTCGAGTTGTGGAGGTGTAAATCTTTCTTAAATCTACGATGACCTTCTTCCTGTCTTTTTCATCAACATACTTTAACGAATTTCTGACTTGATGAACTATACATTTTTGAATAACTGTCTTAGGGAAAACTTCTGATATTACTTCTGAAAATCCTTTGAGATTATCTGTACAGGTCACTAATATATCTTTTACACCTCTATTCTTTAGGTCTTCTAATATCAAACCCCATCTGCTTGCACCTTCACTTCCTTGTACATATAAGCCAAGAAGATCTCTGTTTCCTTGCCAGTCTACTGAATATACAGTGTAAAAAGCACTTGACTCATACTTGTTGTCTCGCCTTACTTTAAAGTGTATCGCATCTAAATATACTATTGCGTAAAAACTCTTTAATTCTCTAGTGCGCCAAGCTTCTAATTCTGGTAAAACCTTATCTGTTATTTCTGAAATTTTACCCGATGAAATTTCAACGCCATAAATCTTTATTAATAATCGTCGAACATCTTCAACTGAATTACCTTGTGCGTACAGGGCTAGTATTTGCTCATCCAGTCCGCTAGATAAAGTACGTTCTCGTTTGCCTATAATTTGTGGATCAAATTCGCTTAATCGATCTCGTGGCGTTTCTATATATATTTTACCAGCTTCTGTAATTACCTCTTTTGATGTTTTGCCATTTCGCTTATTCTTCTTGCCTTGAGATTTCTCATTTTTCATATATGCTTCCATCTCTCCTTCTAGCATGTGATTGACCATCGTTTGTAGCAAATCAGAAAAGGGACTATCTTCTCCAAATAATGGCTTTTTGTTATACAAATGATCTTTGAATCTTGCTTTTAATTCAGGAT
>CALLFA010000104.1 GCA_937997635.1 uncultured Saprospiraceae bacterium
ATATCTTGATAAGATATGTAAAATCCTACTAATCCAATTAATCCTATTCGCTGTCCTTACTGCAACACAATCTGTCTCGTAAACACCTTCCCCTCTTGGACAACATACAACACAAACTGACCTCTTGGCCCATTTGTCAAATCGACATCCTTATTGAACGTGCCATTGAATTGATTGAGTGTTTCTTTAAAGATTGTTCTACCGCTCATATCATTAAGTTGGACTATAGTTGGACTATTGTCTGCATCGAATTGAATATTGACAATTCCATTAGTCGGATTTGGAAATGCCTGAAAATTCTTGAGTGACAGTTTATTCTGATTGTTTACTTCAGGCACAGAAGCTATTTCAGTTTGTACTTTTGACTCCTCTATTATTTCTTCAGTCTCACCTTTTATGTCTATTGTTTTTATGGTATTATCAACATCTCGAACAATAACGATACTCTTACTACGCCCACTATTTCCAGACGTTTTGAAAAGTAAATCGACAGCTTCGTCACCTGTGAAGTTATCTGTGTTGCAGTTAGAAATTTCTATTTCGACTTCCGTTTCGATGTCTGTTTCATTGGAGTGACGTGGAGCTGTTAAGGTCGCATCAACCATTTTTTTTTCATTATTTCTCAAAAATGTCACTTCAATTTTATCTCCTGGGACTTTATTGGACAAACCTGAAACTAAAGACAATGCGTCATGAATTTGCGTGCCATCGACATGAGTTATTACATCGCCTGGTTGTATACCAACTTGAGCTGCTGCTGAGTGCTCGACCACATCATCTACCAAAACACCGTTGTCGGTATCAGCAACCATAACACCAAATTGGGCCTTATTTGGAGAAGTCGTTTTATGCTCGTGTAAGCCCATTCCACCTTTCTCCATTTTATCCATGTGCTTCTTCATCTCAGCTGGCATCTCACCTTCACCATCCCATTCTAGAATTTTGACCTTGCCATTTCCTTCCTTAATCTTCATGACTCTCTTTTCTTTAGCAGAGCCAGCTTTCTCTAATTTGATGTTGTGTTTGTCAAGTACTTGTCTGACTTCATCAGGAAGTTCCTCGCCATCTTTTAGTCTGATGATGTGGACATCGTGACCGTCCTTTGATTCAAGATTCTTCTTCTCTATTTTAATCTGCTTTTTAATTCGTACAGGCTCCTCCCCTACTTTTTGAGCTTTAGCATCCTTGATTAATTGGTCAATGTCAACACCATATTGTTCTAGCTCTTGTTTCAGTTCGTCTGAGATTTCTTCGTCTTCTTCCAGTTTGATTTTGTAGACTTTTACTTCCGTCTCGGCTGCATGACCTTCTGCATCGTCTCCATCTTTTTCGATTTCAATGTCATAGTCTCCAGAACCATGACCTCCGGATAGGATCTCAACATCAATCCCCAAATCATCTAAGGTTTGTTTGATCTCTTCTGGCACTTCTCCATCGTCAACCCATTTTAGCTTTTGGACTTTACCATCTTCCTCTATGTTTAACTCAACTGTTCTTTCTTCTTTGTCATTATTGATTTCAGAATTAACATATACATCAACTGTGCGACTCTTTTTTTCAATCGCATTATCAGCGTCTACAGTCACTGTCATCTCATCATCAGTCTGAAACATTTGAATGTCTAAGCCATGAGCTTTGAGTTGCCTTTCTACGTTCGCAGGTATGCCTTCACCATTAGATTCCCAAGTGATGACTTCTTGATTACCACCATCGGCGATCGTCACTTCAAATGTGCTGACTTCTTTACCGTCTTTGATCGACTTATTCACATTGACAGAAATGTCCTTCTCTTTATCAGCTGTTTCCGAACCTATGAACATTGCTTGGCCTTTAACAACCTTGCTTTCATCATCTTTACTGATCCAAACATTTGCTGGCGGCGTTTCATCTTCTGCAGATGTTGCAGGAATAACCAACACTTTCTTTTCCTGTGTCTCTTGTGCAACATTTGGTGTACTTGCTGCCAGCAATAGTCCCAATGCCAATACAAATATGAATTGTTTCATACCAAAATAATTTTATCCAAAAATAATAGAATAGTCTTAGACTTAAAAAACAGTTGAATAATTATTATGTCTACTGATTCAACCTTATTTCGTCCTCATTCTTGTCAAAGAATTTGTATTCATTCAAACCAAAATCATCGTTTTTATAGATTTTGACCCATTTCATGTATTTCTTATACCATTCATACTGCTTTCGCGGAATGAACCCAGCAGTCAAAAAAGCATGAATGTATGGATGTACATGAAGTCGTATGCTTGACTTAGGTCTAGACTGGATGACTTGTTCTAGATCTCTATTGATCTCATCTTCCAATAGAATTGTTGCATTGACTTTGCCAGTACCATTACACTGAGAACATGTCTCTGTAGTATCAATATTGACTTCAGGTCGAACACGCTGTCGAGTAATCTGCATCAAGCCAAATTTACTTAGGGTAAGAATCGTGTGTTGAGCACGATCCGGCTTCATTGCAGTCTTCATCGCTTTGTAGAGTTTTGCCTTGTTATCTGCACTCCTCATGTCGATAAAATCAATGATAATCAACCCACCGATGTCTCTAAGTCTCAGTTGCCTCGCAATTTCATGGGCTGCTTCCAGATTCACTGAAATTGCAGCTGATTCTTGATCTAGCCGTTTCATTTTGGGGCCACTATTGACATCTATCACGTGCATGGCTTCTGTGTGCTCTATAACTAAATACGCACCACTACCCATTGTGTAGGTCTTACCAAAGCTAGATTTAATCTGTCTTGTCACTCCAAAATGATCGAATATTGGCTTTTTGCCTTTGTATTGAGATACTATTTTTGTTTGTTCAGGAGAGATGGTGCTCAGATAATTTTTGACATTGTGGAAAGTTGAAGCCTCATTCACGATGATTTTATTGAATGAGTTATTGAGTATATCCCTTAAAAGTCCATTGGTCTTATCCATCTCATCCATGAGTTTTCTTGGCTCTTGACCTTTCTGGAGTTCTTTGAACATTTCATCCCATTTCTGCATCAGTCCACGCATCTCTTCGTGCAGTTCAGCAACTTTTTTGCCTTCTGCGGCAGTCCGTAAGATCAAGCCAAAATTCTTTGGTTTGATACTTTCTGCTAGTAGTTTCAGTCGTTTGCGTTCATCGGAGGAGGCAATTTTCTTAGAAATTGCTATTCCGTTATTGAATGGAGTCATGACCATGTATCTTCCAGGGATAGTGATTTCGCAGGTCAATCGAGGCCCTTTCGTTGAGATAGGCTCCTTCAGGACTTGTACCAATACACGGTAATTCCGTTGAAAAACATTTTGGATTTTACCATTTTTAGGATTGTCTCTTTCCATATCAAAGTTGGAAAGTATAGGACTGTTGATTTGACCGTAAATTGTACCCTTTGTCAATTTCAACAAAGATTTAATCTGAGGGCCAAGATCTGTGTAATGGAGAAAAGCATCTTTTCTAACGCCGATGTCCATGAAGGTGGCGTTTAACCCTGGCATTAGCTTTTTGATCGATCCTAAAAAGATGTCACCGACCGCTATTTGGGTATTTGCTTTTTGCTTATGTATTTCAACAAGCTTCCTGTTTTCAATCAAAGCAATTTCAACATTAGTATCATTTGCATTGATAACTAAATCATTATTAGTCATTTATAACCTTAATTTACCGATGAGTATTGGGTCTCATCTAAGAATTAAGCCTTGCTGGTAAATAAGTGCTGATGCTAAAAAAGAACTATTCTAAATGTTAGAATGCCTAGTTTAAAGGAAGGTTAATAAGCTTGGTTGGAGTGGATTAACCTTCAAATATGAAGAAATTAGCTAGTATGCTATTTGTTTTTCTTCTTGTGTCTGTTTTTGCGCAATCTCTTTTTTCTCTTGTGAGTCGCGATTTTATGTCGTTTTCTTTTTTTACCGCAAGGCATAACCTATATATTTTAAATATTATATTATTCGAATTCATTACAGCGCCGAGAAAATGCCTCGGCTGCCGAAAAGTCCTGCAAAGATTGATATACTTTTGCTAGCATACAAATTGTAGAGCGATTATTTGGTTCGATTTCTAAAGAAGTTGTTAATCTGTCTTTAGCTCTATCCCATTGATTCGTCTGAATCGCAAGCCTTCCCAGCTGATTTAACACTACAACGTTTTTAGGGTAATCATCGTTCAATGAAAGCAACATTTGTATGCCTTTCATCGGATTATCTTCAGGTGGTACTTCCACATTTACCAAAGCCATATTGACTCTATGGTCTAAATTATCGGGTTCTTCAGACACAGCATTCTCGAAAGCACGTAGCGCATGTTGTCTGCAATATTGCTTCACTTTGTCTTCTTTCTTATCCTTTGCACATAAGGTAAATGTTGTCCCAGCAATGCCCCAAGCTGTCCCTGTATTCCTCAACTTAGCAATCTCCTCTGCATAATGTCCAGATACTTCAGGATAGCCGAAGCCGTACCATTCTTTTGCTAAAACTTCCATTTGTTCGGCTTTTAAGGTATCATCCGTGGCAGCTTGCAATTCCATTTCTGCAATACCTATGACGCCATTCTGCCTTGAATCTAACTTCTTTTTGGCATCAGCCAATAGTACTCTTACGTCTGTTGTTTCAAAGTTGAGAGCCCTTGATTGCTCTAGCTCTGCTTGTTTCTTGGGTTTTGTATCAAAGCCAAAATACAGTATTACAAACAACAGGATAGCGCCTGCTATAAATGCCAACTGCGATTTGGAAAGCATGAGTTAGGATTCTTTTTCACTTAAATCCTCAGGAAGCAATTTGACTTTTTCTTTGACTTGTTCGACAAATATCTTGGCAGGTTTGAAAGCAGGGATATAATGTTCAGGGATCTCTATCGCCACATTTTTCTTAATGTGTCTTCCAATCTTTTTTGCTCTTTTCTTTATGACGAATGAGCCAAAACCTCTTATGTAGACATTCTCACCTTCAGACAAGGTGCTTTTAATTTCTTTGAAGAAGGTTTCTAATGTCACCAAAACATCCACTTTCGGAACTCCCGTCTTCTCGGATATTGTAGCTACTAAATCAGCTTTTCTCATTAGCTATTATTTTGATTCTTAGTCGGTTATACGTATATGCTCCAATAATGGAGGTGTGCGCTAAGATCGGAATTTATTGGATTTAACAAAAGATTTTAGGTTTTTTTTCAATAGATATTTATTTCATAACCCTTTGCATATGAATATTTTATGTGGGATTATTAGACAATTTCATGCCTTTCTATTATATAGTTTTATCTTTTCGGCATTAAAATGTGAATATGGTTCTTTCAATGACGGGTTTTGGTCAATCTTCTGGTAGCTTTCAAAACAGGCAGATTTCGGTCGAAATTAAATCTCTAAATGGCAAAACGGCTGACATTCGAGTCAAATCGCCAATGTATTACAAGGAAAAGGAGATGGAAATTCGAAAATCAGTCATGAAATCGCTTGTCCGAGGCAAGATAGATGTTTCCATATCTGTGTCCAGTGAAACGGAAGATGTTGAATATTCTCTCAATAAAAATCTTTTCAAAAAGTACATCAATGACCTGTTAGAACTATCTGGTGAACTCGATATCGATAAAGGAGATCTGTTTCAAACAGTCATTAAAATTCCAAATATTGTAAAAGCAAATGACGAACAACTTAGTGATGAGGAATGGGCATTTACAAAACAATTAATCGAACAAACCATAGAGCGAATTCAATCATTCAGACAAACGGAAGGTGAATCCATTTATAAAGATCTTAAAGACAGTGTCCAATCTATAGCAGATTCTCTTAAAGATGTGCCTCAACATGAAGAAGAAAGACAAAAACTGTTGAGAGATCGAATGATGAAACACCTCGACGATTTTATGAATAAGGAGAATGTCGATCGCAATCGATATGAGCAAGAAGTTCTGCATTATATGGAACGATTAGACATCAATGAAGAAAAAGTCCGTTTGGAACAACACTGCAAATACTTTCTTGACGAACTCCATTCGGATAATACTGTCATGGGGAAAAAACTAGGATTTATCGCGCAAGAAATTGGTCGCGAAATCAATACGATGGGTGCCAAAGCTCAATACTCGCCGATGCAGAAAATCGTTGTCAATATGAAAGATAATCTGGAAAAAATTAAAGAACAATTGGCAAACGCGGTGTAGTGATGAAAGTGGGTAAGATGATCGTTTTAACTGCTCCTTCTGGAGGCGGAAAGACCACCATCAAAAAGCATCTATTAGCTGAATATGATGAGTTGGGGTTTTCTATTTCGGTGACAACCAGAAAAATAAGACCAACTGAAACAGATGGTAAGGACTACTATTTTAAATCTGCAGAAGAGTTTAGAACGCTGATAGACAATGATGCTTTTCTAGAATGGGAGGAAGTCTATATAGATCAATTCTATGGAACCTTAAAGTCAGAAGTTGATCGTCTTTGGGCAATTGGTAAACATATTGTTTTTGATGTTGATGTCCATGGCGCTAAACGTATAAAGAAGATGTATGGCGACAAGTGTTTGTCTATTTTTATCAGACCTCCATCCGTTCAAGTCATCATAGAGCGTTTGAAAGGGAGAAAAACGGAGACTGCTGAAAGTCTTGCCAAACGAGTAAAAAGAGTAGAGAAGGAAATGTCTTTTGAACATGAATTTGACAAAGTACTGATCAATGATTTATTATCCGTTGCTTTCAAAGAAGCCGAAAATTTGGTAGAATCATTTTTAGAAATATATTCATCCTCTGAAGAAGAATAAACCAAATTGGTAAAATGTTGGTTACATAAATCATGGAAAGGGTTGAAACAGAAATAACAGACGGGATCCGTATATCAGTAAGCTGCCAGTATCAGCCAAAACACTCCAATGTGACAAACAATGAATTTGTGTTTGCCTATTGGGTGACCATCTCGAATGAAAGCCCTTACGCAGTCCAATTGATTGACAGACATTGGGTCATCTTTGATTCAGTTGGCAGTGTACGTGAAGTGAAAGGGGAAGGAGTGGTAGGAGAACAACCCATTTTGCAGCCAGGAGACATTCATAAATATTCTTCCTGGTGTCCGCTTGGCACGCCTGTTGGTAGAATGAAAGGCTCTTATGGCATGTTAAGACAGTCAGATGGACAGCGATTTGATGTCATTGTTCCCAATTTTAATCTAGTTGCCAATTTCAAACTGAATTAATCAAGAAAACAACCGCTGTTGTATCCCAAATACTTCGGCATTCTCCAACATCAACAGTCGTTGTTTCATATCTAATCCATAGGCATAGCCGGTTAGTTTACCATTAGTCCCAATCACTCGATGACAAGGCACTACTATAGCTATGGGATTTTTGCCATTTGCAGTCCCTACAGCTCGTACAGCATTCCGATCTCCAAGTTTTACAGCGATATCTAAGTATGATCTCGTCTCTCCAAAGGGAATAGTCAATAATTCTTCCCAAACTCGCTTATAAAACTCTGGGCCTACTGAAAAGTCAACTGGCGTCGTAAAATGGACAAGTTCACCAGCAAAATATTGTTTCAGCTCAGAAATACAAGAATCTATATGGGCATTGGGATTCAGCGGTTCTTTTTGGTCAATGATACCAAACGAAAGCTCCGTAATGCCATTGTCGGAAGCCCGTATTGTAGCCTCTCCAAATTCAGTATCGAGATAGGAAATGAACATATATTTTTTAAATATTAACGAAAATACGCCAGAAAGCTTGACAAAATTAAAAAAGAGAATAAATTTGCACACTCAATCAACGGAACCTTAGCTCAGTTGGTACCTGCCTGCCGAAAGGCAGGGAGTAATGGACTGAAAAAGTTGCCAGATTGAAGAAACCCATTTTAATCATTAAATTGTGGTTTCTAAAAAGTAAAAAGTTACTTAGAAAGATAAATATTAAAATTACTTTTTGTGATTTTAATGACGGTACCTTAGCTCAGTTGGTACCTGCCTGCCGGCAGGCAGGGAGTAATGGACTGAAAAGGTTACCAAATTATAAAAACCATTATAATCACTTCATTGTGTTTATCTGGTACCTTAGCTCAGTTGGTACCTGCCTGCCGGCAGGCAGGGAGTAATGGACTGAAAGGGTTACCAAATTATAAAAGCCATTAATCACCTCATTGTGATTATCTGGTACCTTAGCTCAGTTGGTAGAGCAATGGACTGAAAATCCATGTGTCCCTGGTTCGATTCCTGGAGGTACCACAAAAGCCCTTGCGTTCACGCGCAGGGGCTTTTTGTTTTTATATCTAGTATATCTGAAAATCCATGCAGAAAGCTGGCCGCTTCCTACTAGTTCGATTCCTGGAGGTACCACAAAAGCCCTTGCGTTCACGCGCAGGGGCTTTTTGTTTTTTATTATTGAGTTGTCCCGTAGGGACTATATTTTGGTAGAATTAATACCAGTACGAACGGATAACTGCCGTAGGTACGTGACATCATCTATAAAAACATCAAACTTGTATATTCTCCGTTCCTAACGATATAATGCACATATCAAATATTAAGGCAACCGATCTGTTGTCCTTATTAGAAAAATTATGCAGATTTAATTCTTAATGGAACCACGAAAGACTTGACTGACTTAAATGTTAGTTAGACCTATTCTCAAGTATAAATTAAAGTTGAGCATGAAGATAGTTAGCAGTTTTCTCCAATTGACTTTTTCTAAGCAAATCCAACACTTCATATTCGTCCATATCAGGAGACTTCCTATTTAATACCATTTTCCTGAAAGCTAAAAGAGCTATTTCTTGGTTGAGGTCAATTGTATCGATTAAAAAGTCATCCGCGCTTTTGGCATATAATCCAAAGGAATCTAAATAGTCTTCTGGAAAATCCTTTAAGTTATTCGTTACAATCAAGTCTGCATTAGTTTTTATTGCTGCAGCCAATACGTGTCGATCGTTTGTATCAGGTAAGTCTATTGTTTCAATTAGTGTCTCATAATTTCTAACAAGAGCATCTGGGAAAGCCATATTCGCAGTATTTACACGTTTCCTAATTTCATCTTGGTCAATTTGCCTTCCTTCCATCAAGTGTATCCATTCATCGAATATGTGCTTACTCCATTTAGGCGTAAACAAGTCATAATGAGCAAACCAAAATAGAATGTCTCTTGTCGTTAATGGAATGATCACATTTGTATCCAGTACTGCTGTAAAGTTAGTGCTGTGAATCATACAAACCAGATTCTTCGTCTTTTGCCATCATTTCAATGAGTAGCTTCTCTCGCTCCTTTTTCTTATTTTGCTTAAAGTCCACAAGGTCTTGAAATTTGATCCGTCTGTGTCTACCAACCTTAGTAAAAGGGATTTCTCCTGTTTCGAGAAGTTTTACCACATGAGGTCTAGAGCAACTTAGAAATTCTGCTGCTGCTTGTGTTGTCATTTCAGCATGTATGGGAACCAAAGAAAACGGTTGGCCTTTACTCATTGCCTTCAAGACCTCAGCAAGTAATTCCAGTGCAGCTATTGGTATTTTGATCTTATCTTTTGTTTCTTCAATTTCAATTTCCGGATTGGCTTGCAGTCTACTTAACGTAGATTCTAACTTCTCAAAAGATTCCATTGCAAGTAATCGATCTGCTTTCGACGGCATCGTAATTTTCTCTAGTGTGTTCATAACTAAGCATTTATTTACTTTCTCAATACAATAATAAACGAAATAAACGAAACGAAGTTTCATTTTATAGAACTTTCTATATACCACAAAAGCTCTTACGTGTATGCGCAAGGGCTTTTGTTTTACTCCGGTACGTCTGAAAAGATCTCCTGACCTCTTTGTGTTTCTTACCCAACCGCCAAGAGGTTAAAAAACCTTTGGCTCACTTCTTAGAACACTAAATTTATCTCACTAAAAATGAATACTCCTGCAATCATTATCCAACCAAAACTGTTACTATCACCGAATCATCTTATAAATCAGAGCCATGTTTTGGAAAAAAAAGAAGCCGAAGTACATCACTCCACACCTCACAGATCAAAATTTCAATGAGGTTATTCAACAAACAGAAACACCAATATTAATCGATTTCTATTCTCATGGGTGTGGACCATGTAAAGTATTGGGCCCATTCATTGATGAATTATCGGAAGAATATCAAGGCAAAGCACTGGTAGCTAAAATCAATTCTGCACAAAACCCTGGCCTTAGTCAACATTTCAAAGTGCGATCTGTACCTACGCTTATTTTCATACATAAGGGGAAAATTGTAGATAGGTTTACAGGACTTGTGCCCAAACCAAATCTGGAGGAAATATTGGATGGGTATATTGACGGGAATTATTAAGTATCAAAACTCCACCGAATTAGACTTTTAATAATAATTGATAACTAATAGTAGCTCATCAATTGCTATTGACAAGCTTCAATTCGAGCTATGAACACAGATGCTGGCTCAACTTCAAATGCTTGATTTAATTGAATTTCATCTCCTGCCGTATACTCTAAATATCCTCCTGAGCTCAGCTTGCTATTAGATGAAATTGTTTGATTGGCAGAAAAATTGTCTTGATCGAAAATGAAGTTATCGAGAACAAGATTATCGGGACAGTCAACTTCTGTCAAACAGATGTTTCTGATTTTTACCGTGTTGTTATCAACTCCCCCTAATGCAAATTGGAGAATTGCATTCCCATCATTTGAATTTGGCGAGGTAAATGAAAATTCATAAGATAGCCATTGATTCGGCGTATTAACTTGTATATTACTTACCCCATGCCTCGTAAATCCACTGTCGTTATTAAAGACAAGAACTCTCATCGTACGAGGAATATCTATCATCATTTCAAACTGTACGGTATATGTTTTTGCTTCCTCAATTAAGAGTCCATCTTGAGAAAAACTAGCATGCCATGGTTGTGTCCCTCCTTCAATAATCTTCACCTCAATTGTGCCATTATTTACAGGAAATGAGACTCCATTGGAAATAAAGGAAATCGTGTCGTACTTGTTTAAGACATCGTGAAAGGAATAATTTTTTATCAAACCACAGCTCAAGTTAACCTTAGCACATGTTTTGTATGTCCCAACTCTTTGAACAGGATCTAATATACTTTGGTTTGCAATGCTTGTTGTAACTGGATAAAATATACCAGACTGATCACTTTTGCTTGAGCCAATATTGGTAATGTTGATGCAAGCAGATTGATTGTCTTCCAAATTTACAATAGGTAATGTTATTCCGTTAACCTCATTCTTATCAACCAAACCATACACTGTGTACATGTTTATGTTATCAGAATTCTTGATTAGTACGGGTATGTTGCTAGGTGAACCGAAACCGCCTGCCTCCGTTTTATAATGATAAACACTGACATCATAAGCGTCTTTAAATTCGACCTGCACATCGCTGTAGCAACGCTCGGTATTCAGACCATAAAAAGACAATGGGCTCTGATTGTTGTTCACATAAACCATTCTGAAATCATCATTTCTCGTTGATTCTTTTAATCGTTCCCACTCAGCGCAAACAGCGTACCATCTTCCTCCACCATTACCATCAATATGATAAAAACGACCTGCTTCAGGATTTGGCAAGCTATCAAAAAAGTTTGTACTGCCTATCATGACATTTTTCAATACAGAGTGTTGTCCTGCCTGCCAATGGATAAAAGATGTGTGTCTGTGCATCGCATCTTTTTCGAGGTATATATTTGACAAAGATGTCGATGCTGTTTGATCATCAACAGTTTCGATCATGTAGGATGTACATGTATTTGGGAAATTAGCCCCAGTTTTCAAAACAGTTGTCATTTTATCAAGACCGAAAAGTTGAGTATTAGGTCCTAGAACAAGCGGATTATCTAAGTGGTAGATGCCTCTTGGTAGAAAGACCTTTCCAGAAGACCCAGCGGCATCGATAGCTTGTTGTATATGAGCATCATCTGACAACATATCTTTTCCAAATAAAGGGTCTATAACAATAACTTCCGATGATTGATCAATCGGATCAAACCAAGGTTCATTCTTCCAAATGTGTTTTTCAATTGGATTGCTCACAAACGGATCTTCAACATTGGAACCAAGCTTTAATGAATCCTCTATGCTGCTATCCCCTTCTAACATGAGCATATTGCGCACTGTATTATCATGGCTCCTGTGTGCATATTCTACAATGTGGCAATAGAATGTTGGGTCACTACAAGTATGTTTGTTATTCATCCCATTCCAGCCAATTAAATTGATTGCGCCTTTTATAAAAACATTTTTCAAGTACAAATTGCCTTCAGCAATTAATCTAAACACTTCATCGCTGGTGGCAGTAGCGTTTTCTATCTCTATCACTGCATCAATAATACTTAATCCTCGAGTATATGGAGGACCTCCTCTTGCTTTTCTTAAGTTCGAACTACCTAAAGAATCGGTGATCGAAGAAAAAAGTTGAGGTGATTCCTTGATAATGTGTACACCGGTAAATGTAGAAGGCGACCAGGCATTTCCCCTGAATACCGCATCCATCTGGTTTTTGAAAACAGCACCTGCCATATGAAAATTTAGTGCCTGCTCACCATCAGTTATTATAAGTCCATATTGTCCACCTTCGACCTCGATATTGAACATCCCACCGCCTTCAGCAAAGCCATTTTGAAAGCCTGCATAAGCTCCAGTTGCTTTAACTTTTACGTTTTCTATAGTACAGCCTTGGGCTCCCGCTGCTCTGACACCAACGGCGTTTGCATTTCCATTTAGATCAATAGTGACATTCTTAAGATGAAGATTAAAGCCATTACCTTGACATTCTTGATCAGGATCAGTTGGCATCATAATACCTTCTTCTAGGTCATCTGGTGGAAAACGAGTAACCGATTTGCATCCTGTTGTAGGTTGGACCCAAAGTTGCACGGCAGCTACTATAGAGGTGTCATTAGGTTCTGATAAATTGGTAGAGAATGCGGGCGCATTTGGAGCCAACTTTAACGTTACTCCTCCATGCTCAGGATCTCCTATTATTGAGGGACTGTATCTTCTGTCTACACGATATGCATTGCTGCGATAATATGAAGGTAACATAGCTAAAATCTGATCGCTAATGTCATATGTGCCAGCAGGCAAGTAACAAGCAAATCGATAATCTCTTGCGACCCTAATAGCCTTATTTATCTCGTCTGTATCGTCCATTCCGTCGTTTGGTTCAGCACCCGTGAGGTAGACTGGAAAAAAGCCAAGTTTGATATACGGATCAGTATCCCAGTTCGAATCCCATGAATCTACTGGCATATCGGGAGTAAATGGTCCTGGTTGTGCAGACCCATTAATGTACATACTTAGTACAAAAGAAAATCCTATTAAACACCGAATGTATTGTCTCGTCAGCATAACAGTTGATTTTAATCCCTTCAATGTAAGACATTTGCAAATAGTAAACTGACATACCCTTGTTTAGAATTGACTCATGTGTTTGACTATACACCCAGCGCACTTAAGTGTGACCCATTTACTACTGCCCATTTTATCAATATCTGCGCTGTAAAGCCACACATTTGTACTTGTCAGAAGTGATTCATAAAAACAAATCTGTAAACAATTCTTTTGTAGGATCGACTGCATACTTGGTAAAGTCAGTAACTCCTTCTTCCTTCAAGACAGCTTCATCAATAAAGAAATTACCAG
>CALLFA010000105.1 GCA_937997635.1 uncultured Saprospiraceae bacterium
ACAAGCGGACTCTCCGGATAAAGTATCAGTTGTAAATAAATCCCCTACAACTCTAACTTCAACAGGTGGATTGGTAACAGCGGTACCAAATTCACCTAACAGAAGCACAGTTCGATTTTCTCCGTTTTCATTAGCTGGGGCCAAAAAAGCACAAATTGGGATATGTATATTTCCAAGGCTATCTAAAACTTCAAAATCAGTTTCCGATAAACTGGATGCATCTAATGGAAATTTAAAATTAACAGGCATACCATCTAACAGGCTTCCTTGTTGATTACACAATTGACTTGGTAGTCCATTATCAAGTCCAAAAAAAGCCGACACAAGAGTATCTTGTGATTTGGCAATGGTAACAAAGGATAAAATTGTTATTGCTGATAGCAGGATTTTCCTCCTCATAGCTTTGTCTTTTTTAATTGCTTACAACACAAAGGAATGTATACGGCCTAACATGACGTTTACATTTCAGTTGAACCCGCACCTACTATATGCGCTAACGCTATGTTAGTCCGTTGATTAAACATACTAAATAATTATCAGTCCTTACGTCCTATTCCTTCCTCCATGCCTAAATTTAGCAAGCTGGTCTTTCTAAAGAGCTGTGTTAGTAGGTTATTAGACAAATTACACTGTAATATCTTGGTTTTAGACATACATCTGTGTCCAGTAAATACGAAAAAAAATGTTCAATAAATAACCATTATTTAATCATAAAATCAAACGTAATAATACAAGAGAAATAAAACGTAAGCTGAATTAGCACTTGATGTGTGCGCGTGGCGTCACCGTCTACGTAATACTCATGATTTTCCGTTTTTGAACATACACGGTGGACAACATTCACCGATAGGTGATTAGCACAACACAACCAAAAATGTTGTGAGTTGCTACGCAATCACGAACATTTGTTGCTAATTGTTACTGGTCGTTTTTCATTAATCATTTATTCCTTGTAGTAAATTCGACAAAAGTAATATTACTTTGGCGGTGTCATCTTCCTTGCTCATTTCAACCGTCATTTTTTCTGGGCTTTTCACCTCATTTTGCAACAATGTTAGTATTGTTTCTTTCAGTGGTTCACACTTGTTAAGCAGTGGTTTTATTTTTCTACCCATTATTCTTGCCGCTGCATTATGAATGTCAAAATTTTCTACATCTAATAGGTCAAAATGAATTGAGTTCTCATCATAAACTTCATCTTGATAGAGCTCCCATCCAGCATCTAATAGCGAGCGGATATCTTTCAAATCTTTATTTCTATCATTTCTATCATTCCATGAAATTAGTTTAAGAATGATTAAACCATGTGCAGGTGTAGTTGGAATAGTGATTTTTTCATCAAGTTCAAATTGTTCTATTTCTGTACCTACTTCTTCAAAGCCAAGTACACTTAGTTCTATATTTCTTTCATCAAAATTTAATGTATAGTCTTCAGCAATCTCTCCATAAGGAAGAATATCAACAACGGTATTTGAATCTATGTATATAACGCGGTATTTATGTTTAGTTTTTTTGAAACCACTTTCAATAATTTTCGTAATAAATACATCATACTCTTCTAATGTTGGTACCATTACTGCAAAATCTATATCTGCTGTACCTCTTGAAGGTTTAATTCCTGCTTTGTAAAGTTGGATATCACGAGCATTTGCCCCAATTAAATAATACTCATATCCAAAAGATTTCATTACTGAATCTATTATTTGATAAACATTTTTATGGTCTTGAAAAGAATATTCTTTAAAAGTTGTCATCGTTGAATAGTCTTGTTTTTATTTCATTAGCTATTTCGATATTTCTACTATCTGATGACGCCATTAATTCACTATAGATTAGAATTGGATCTACGGTATCTGTATTTATTCCTATTGAACCATCATTCCAAAATTCTTTATATACTGTTAATTCCCCATTCCTGTCTGGTATTAATTTTAATGCTCTTATTACATCGCCCGATTTTTTGGAAGTATAAATAGTGTACTCTTGAGGTTTTAAATTTTGGGTTAAAATTGATGCTGCAACTTCTCCTCCCCATTTGTATCCTACTTTTTGTTTAAGATTTATTTCGTACCACTTTCTTTTATTCGAAAAATTATACGTTCCTATTAGCATAGATGGTAAAAGTTGTTTGGATAACACTTCTATCCATTTGTTCAATAGTTCTTCCCTTTGAACCAATTTTAATTTTTTATCCGGCAGTGTTATTATGAATTTTTCTTCTTTAAGGTGATCTATTATTTTGGAAATTGATCCTAATGAACAAGTAGAAATCGCAGATAATGATCTGTAATTAAGATTGACATAGTTTGGTCTTCTTAGAAATGTGAAGATTAATTTCGCTCCTACTTTTGTAAATGCTCTATTCTTATATAATTCAGAAGGTGATTGTACATATCTACCTTCTATATGGATTATTCCTTTCTTTAGTTTTAAATAAAGGTTGCCTCCTGAATCTAAATAGTTGATTCTATATTCCTTTAGAAGTTTCTTTGCATTTGGCGTTATATAATTTGACGCAAGCAGAAACGTTTCTTTATGATATAATTCAGCTTGTTTATGTATTTGCTGAACTTGATTCGGTCTTACTTCGTATTTTTCTTCTACATAGACCTTCTCTTTATTGATTTCTATGGCCAAATCAATATTCTTATCTCGTGTTTTAATTTCTTTCAATTTTAAATCGAGATGCTCTTGATCACTGAGGTTTTGCAGTATTTCTAATACTTCCATGTTCATTAATTTAACATGTTCATGTAACATGAACAATCAAATATAATGAACATTGATGATTTTAGCAAGGGAGCGGCTAAATGACCAGTAACACAAAGGAATGTATACGGCCTAACATGACGTATACATTTCAGTTGAACCCGCACCTACTATATGGGGTAACGCTATGTTTGTCAGTTGTTTAAAAATACTAAATAATTAAGAGTCCTTGCGTCCTATTTCTTCCTTCATGCCTAAATTTACCAAGCTGGTCTTTATGAAGAGCTCTGCTAGTGAATAATTAGCCAAATCACATCTGTGTCCAGCATGCGGTCAAGCTGAAATGGAGATCATCCAAGTGTTACCGCCGATCAGAGGTTCACCTGTCAATATTTATATAAGACCTATACCAAAAGATAGAATTGTAAAACTGAATATCTCTGTTGCTTAATGCTTAAAAATGTAATGATGCGACACGGGAATGCTATGCTTAGGCCAAATAAATGCGAAAAAAATATTCAATAAATAAACATTAATAATCATAAAATCAAACGTAATGATACAAGAGAAATAAAACGTAATCTGATTTAGCACTTGATGTGTGCGTGCGGCGTCACCGTATAGTTAATAATCATGATTTTCCGTTTTTGAAAATACACGGTAGACGACATTCACCGATAGGTGATTAGCACAACACAACCAAAAATGTTGTGAGTTGCTACGCAATCACGAACATTTGTTGCTAATTGATATACACAGTT
>CALLFA010000106.1 GCA_937997635.1 uncultured Saprospiraceae bacterium
GATGAAAAAACGTGAGGATTTGGTAGTTTTAGGGGTGATAGATAAGTTAGCATCAAGCTAAAAAAATGAATAAATCAATATTACTTGGGTTCTTGATTCTCGTTGCAGCATGCAATCAGCGGAACAATGATTTATTATTGTTTGAGTTAGTAAAAACTGCAGATGACAAATTAGATATTACATTTCGTGGAGAAGGAGAAACTGTTGAGTTTCGAATGTTAGAAGGGCTACACAAAACCTTAATTAAGAATTCAGAAGGAGTTTTTAAAGGGCAATTAAAAATTCAGAATTTAGATGATTGCATATTCAGCTATCACTTTTTAGTTCAGAGACAAGATCAATCTGGGAAACTGGTGGATGAAGAAATTAAACAAAAAACAGATGGTGAAGATCAATTCTACTTATGGGTAGGAAAGAAAAGAAAATTACCCATGAAGCAGTCGGCAGAACTGATGGGAAACCTAATTGCACGAAACTTTTATAGTGCCTCACTTAGTGATAATCGCCAACTAACAATTTACTCCCCTAAAGCTGAAAAATCCGATATCCCAATCATTTATTTCACAGATGGCCAAGTAGTAGAATATTATGCCCCATATATTGACTGGTTAATCTCAGAAGAAATAGTACTTCCTATTAAATTAGTGGGTGTTCACTCAAGCAAAATTGTTCGATACGCTGAATATGTAAATCAGGGACGTGCGGAAATGGAGTTTTCAAAACATAAGAGTTTCTTCTTAGAAGAAGTTCTGGAAGAAATCGAAAGTAATATTAAAGAATGGAAAGGAAAGCGATACATTTATGGGTTTTCCAATGGCGCCGCATTCTGCATGTATGCTGGAATAAATCACCCTGAAATATTTGAGGAAGTTGTAGCATTTTCAACAAGTGGGTACAAGGCCGGATATAATGGTCAAAATGAATTCGAATACGATTCATATCCTAAGTTCTATTTGGGCGAAGGGAAATATGAAAGTTTTAAAGACAACCAAATTTCTATGAGTACACTAAAATATAATAATATAGACGTTGAATTCAAAGAGTTCGGTTCTGGTCATGATTACAATGTGTGGAGAATTGAATTTATAGAATATCTAAAAAATAGATTTGGCGCATAGAAAGCCAGATGCTAACACCGTATACCATGCCAGAGTCGCCTATCGGCAGTCTCCGTCAGGTATACGATCCGTTATGCATAACTGAGAAATTTGATCGTTAAAGAAATATGAATACCAAAATAATAATATGCTTGATTTTGATTTTGTCCTCTGTGTTTACTTCTAGTAGTCAAACAAGAATTGATATTGTTAAAAATTTAAAATGGAAAAATAGATACATTAAAAAAGAAAATGGACTAATTCATATTGCAATTGACACGATTACGTCAGACTCAATATATATTGATAAGAATGAATTCAAACGAATCAATGCAGAAGGCGAATTATTAGAATATTTAAAGATTCAAAAAGCAAATCTATATAATGATACTGGTTATAATCTTAGTGGATTGTATCAACTTTTTTACAAATCTGGAAAACTTTATAAATCTGGCAAATTAAGATGCGGGATGAAAACTGGAGAATGGTTTGAATATTACGAAGAAGGTAACATAAAAAATTATTCCAATTATTTATCTTTAGAACAAGCTGAACCTGTAAGTCTTCAACAAGGATTATACAAAGAATATTTCAAGAATGGACAAACAAGACTAAGAGGTCAATATCAGATTTTTGAAAGTTTCACATCATTTCCAATTTTCGATTACCAAACATATGAAGAAAGAGATTCTTGTTGTTCTTGGCAATTAACATCTATAAAAACATCGAATTGGGTGGAGTATAATAATAAAGGTGAAATTATAAGAGAAACTAATTATAATGTCGAACTTAATGATGAAAAACTTAGAGACTATCCTGATAAATTGAAAAGAATCAAAAATGAATAACTATGCACAACAATTAGCAACTAATGTTCATGATTGCGCATCAACTCAAATCATTTTTGGTTGTGTTGTGCTAATCACCTATCGTTGAATATTGTCCATCGTGTATTTTCAAAAACGGAAAATCATGAGTATTAACAAGACGGTGGCGACACGCGCACACATCAAGTGCTAAATCAGCTTACGTTTTCTTTCTATTGTATCATTACGTTTAATTTTGAGGTATTCACCTATCGCTTCATAAAAACCAGCTTGGTATAGATTGACAAAAGCGAGGAATAGGACGCAAGAACTGACAATTATTTAGTATGTTTAATCAACAGACAAGCATAGCGTTACCTCATATAGTAGGTGCGGGTTCAACTGAAGATATGTCTCATCAATAATCAAAATTGGAAGAAGATAACTTAGACATAGAATTGCTATCAAAATCTCTAAATTCAGATGTAGACCATCTTGAAGTTTTAGCACGGATGTATGATAAGTATATGGAAACTGGAAATGAACTATCAAACTTAATGAGATATTACCTAAATGGTCTTGACGAAATACCAATACAGAAGGTTAAATCTGTTTGGAATGAAGAAGCATTCAATGAACAAAGGAAACCATTTATAAATAGTTATCCAGAGTTGCTTGAAATACTTCAAAGAGACCACAATTCGTTCAAATACAATTTTAGAATAATAACAGCAAACGAGTTCAATGCAATCAGATTTAAAGAATACCCTCTATGGTCAGAATTTTACGAGTATGACGAATTAAAAGAAATTGAAATGTGGGGCTATGACAAAGAATTTACACTTGAAGAACTTACAGCCAAAAATATTGAAAGCCAACATCCATACTACACTGTTCCAATTTCTTCATTTCCATTAAAACGAATGAGATATTTCACAAGATCAAAATTTAAAACAAAGAATAATTTCGAACTTGATGGAGTAATTATGAATGAAGGAGAATTAGCTATAGGAATTTTTATTGACGATGAAATAGTTACATTAAGCAATCATTCTATACTAAGTAGCCTGATGAAAACAAACTTAAAAAAAGTTGCGACTCATTTTCAAATTAAGGTTGAAGACTTAAAGGAATTAGAATTTGAGACTGTTATTCCAAAAGACAATACGAATAAAATCAGAGGCACTTGGAAGAATAAAAAGAAGCTTAACAATTAACAAACAAATGTTCGTACTGTATCATTTCGTTTGATTGTTCAGGTGAATAAATTTTCTAAACAGCGCACATTGGTGCTTTTGCTTACGCCCTTTCAGGGCTTCTATTAAAATAGTTTTTTTACCAAGGGTTTTACTTGGCTATAATCTAGCGCCCTTTCAGGGCTTTATTGCAGTTTGTTTTAGTAATTAGTAAAGTAAATCGAATTAAGACGAAACATGATCGACCAATTATAATCTTGGTTTAATTGTTTAATTATTGATAATGATACATTGCTTTTTACATGTGTCAGCCCTGAAAGGGCGCAAAGCATATAGCCAATGGCAACGCCATTGGTATGATGTCATAATTGTACCGAAGTCCTGAAGGGGCGTAAGCTAATATTGGAGATGCATTAGTCTAAGAAACCCAGTCGCAACAGCAATTTCCAATTAAACATTCAACATTGATCATTCAACATTATCATACAACCTTTGCCTCAACAAAAAATCCACAATCACCAACGCTGCCATCGCATCCACTATTGGTACTGCTCTCGGAACAACACATGGATCATGTCTGCCTTTCCCTGTCACTGTCGCTTCATTACCTGATTTATCTATCGACTGCTGATCTCTCATGATAGTTGCTACTGGTTTGAAGGCAACATTGAAGTATATGTCCATGCCGTTGCTAATGCCTCCTTGAACACCACCGGAGTAATTGGTAGTGGTAGATACTTTGTCGCCGTCTTGAACAAATTGGTCGTTGTGTTCGCTACCTTTCATTTCTAGACAGCCAAAGCCCGAACCATATTCGAAGCCTTTGACAGCATTGATGCTCAACATAGCTTTGCCTAATTCTGCATGAAGCTTATCAAACACTGGTTCGCCCAAACCTACAGGACAACCTTTGATGACACAGGATACCATACCACCAACGGTATCACCTTCTTTTCGGATGTCTTTGATGTAAGCAATCATCTCGTCAGCCATCTCAGGGTCTGGACATCTTAGGATATTAGATTCTGTCAGGCTTAAATCCAGTTGATCGTATGACTTTGCTAAACTTAGTTTACCAACTCTTGATACATAAGCTTCCACAGTTATGCCATGAGAGTTTAGAATCTGTTTTGCAATCGCACCAGCCGCTACTCTCGCAGCAGTTTCCCTAGCTGATGATCTGCCGCCGCCCCTGTAATCTCTGTTGCCATATTTTTTAGCATAGGTAAAATCCGCATGAGATGGACGAAATTTATCAGCTATGTGAGAATAATCTTTAGACTTTTGGTCTTTGTTGGCGATGTACAAACTTATGGGAGTCCCCGTTGATTTACCTTCGAAAATGCCTGATTGTATGACTACTTGATCAGCTTCTTTACGCTGCGTGACAATCGCTGATTGACCTGGTTTTCTTCTGTCCAGTTCATGTTGGATGACTGATTCGTCAATGCTGACACCTGAAGGACAGCCATCAATAATGACACCAATGCCTTTACCATGAGATTCCCCAAAGGTTGTTATTTTGAATATTGTACCGTAACTATTGCCTGCCATTGTGAGATATGGGTTTAATCGCACAATATAAAGACTAATTGTTTGTTAATTTTGCACATACAATATAACCAATGGAATTTATTCCTGCAGATGCTTCAAATAGTATCGAGTTTGATAAAGTAATTGAGTTGTTGCAGTCCTTGTGTATTGCCTCATCTGCAAAGACCATGATTGCAGAATCGAGCTTTTTATACAATGTGGAAGCTATAAATGAAGAAATGCAGTTGGTTAAGGACCACAAGTACTTCCTGGATCTAGATGCTGATCTTCCTCTAGCTCATTATGAAAGCGTCGAGAAGAGTCTGAAAAATTTATCGACTGAGGGTTATGTTTTAGAATTAGAAGAAATCAGAGAGATTCAGCAATTGATATCTATTGTATCTGACCTCGACAATTTTTATACTGCTGAGAGACAAGAAAACACGCCACATCTATGGCAGCTTTATAACAATGTCGAAAGGCCAAAGGAACTGAAGAGCATCATTCCTAAAGTCATTAATGAAGAGGGAGAAGTCAGAGAAAACGCAAGTCCTGAATTGAGTAAAATATATAAATCAATCAGGCAGAAAGAAAATAATGTTCAAAAGGAATTCAACAGCATTCTATTAAAATATAAGCAACAGGGATTACTTACAGACTCAGCAGAGAGTTTTCGAAATGGTCGGAGAGTATTGTCCATCCCAGCTGAATACAAACGAAAAATAAAAGGCATCATCCATGATGAATCTGGAACAGGTAAAACAAGCTTTATTGAACCAGAGTCCGTCGTATACCTCAACAATGAGATCATGGAGTTGGAGTTGGATAAGCGAAAAGAGATTTATAAAATACTGAAAGATCTCTGTCATTCTTTGAGAAATTATGGTCCGCTGATCTTACAGTATGAAACATTAATCACAAAGCTAGATTCAATTAGAGCTAAAGCGAAATTAGCGGTCCTGTTGGATGCACACATGCCCAAGCTCGTCGAAAAACCTTGTTTCCAATTGATTGATGCGTATCATCCGTTATTGTTTTTAAAGAACAGCAAATTGGGCATTCCTACGATCCCTATGACACTGCAACTTGAACAAAAAGACCGGATTTTTTTAATATCAGGACCTAATGCCGGTGGTAAGTCTGTGAGTCTGAAAACTGTTGGCTTGATACAACTGATGGTTCAATTTGGCTGCTTAGTCCCTGTCTCACCTGATTCAAAAATAGGCTTGTACAAACAGTTGTGCTGTGACATTGGAGATCAACAGTCTTTGGAAGATGATTTGTCCACATACAGCAGCCGCTTGAAAAATATGAAGGCTTTTCTCGATTATGCTGATGAAGATAGTTTGATATTGATTGATGAGTTTGGTTCCGGGACAGATCCTAAAATGGGAGGATCAATAGCCCAATCTATTCTATTCGAATTAAACAAGAATAAAGTCAACGCTGTGATCACCACGCACTATTCCAATTTGAAAGTATTTGCATTCAAATCAAAGGGAATTGTCAATGGAGCAATGCATTTCGACAATGAAAAACTCCAACCTACGTATGAGTTAATTGTAGGTAAACCTGGAAGTTCGTTTGCATTTGAGATCGCTGAGAAAGTAGGATTGCCTAAAAAATTACTACACTTTGCGAAAAAGAATGCCGGTAAGAATTTGAGGGCAATGGATAAAATGATTACCGATTTGCAGTCCAAAGAAAAAGCACTTGAAACCAAATTGTTCGAGTTGAAGGAAAAGGAAAAAATGGTCGATCGACTATCCAAAAACTATCAACAACTACAGCGTGAATTAGAAATCCAGCGAAAGAAATTTAAAAAAGAACGTAAAGAGTTTGAGATAAATGACAAGATTCAAGACAAACGACAACTGGAAAAGCTGGTTAAAGAATTACGAGAAGATCAGAATCTTGAAAAAGCGAAGCAAGAATTAGAAATAGCAAAAGCCAAACAGAAAAGTGTGGCCAAGACAATAGAGGTATTGAATGATGAGCTTATTGAAGAATTACCTTCTAATGAAAAACCAGAGGTAGGCGATCACGTACGGACCAGATCTGGCTCACTATCAGGTGTGTTGCTAAAAATCCAAAAGAAAGAAGCCATCATCCAGATGGGCAATATGGAGTTGAGGGCACCTCTTGCTGACTGTATCAAAATATCTCGACCTATGGATAGGAATTCCAATAAACGAGTCAATACCTATCTAAAGAAAGAATCTTCGGCCATCCAAACCAAACTGGACATCAGAGGCTATAGAAAGTCTGAAGCACTCATCTTATTAGAAGAATTTCTCGATGACGCTCTCATCTCAAATAACGCGATGGTCCAGATTGTGCATGGAATCGGCAATGGGGTGCTAAAACGAACAGTAAGACAAAAGCTAAAAGAATACAAAGACGTTTCAGACATCAGTTCTCCTCCTGATGAACAAGGCGGAGAAGGAGTGACTTGGGTAAAATTTTAAAGTAGATTATCTGGTGATTGATTAAGCAAAAAAATCATAAATCATCGTTCATACATCTTAAATCATGTATCTGTTAGAAAAGTTAGTTTTGCCAATTTTCTCGTCGACTTTATTTGACCAAATAACCAGATGGATTTAAGATTCCTGATTTAAGATGTATGATTTTACAAGCGTTTGAAAGAAAAATGTCTATTCTTTCAAGATGAAGAGAGTATCACAATAAAGCAGATTATCTGGCAACTGATAAGCAAAAAATCATAAATCATAGTTCATAAATCTTAAATCATACATCTGTTAGAAAAGACAAAGTTCCTAGCGTACCTGCCGACGTTACTTACCTGCTTTGACCAAACCAATTAAAAAGGCCTCTAGTTTTTACTTATATGCTTCGATCAAACAGAACCCAGATAGATGTAAGATTCCTGATTTAAGATGTAAGATGTATGATTTTACAAGTGCGTGAAAGAAAAATGTCTATTCCTTCAAAATGGAGAGATTACCTAGCGATTGATAGGCAAAAAAATCATAAATCATAGTTCATATATCATAAATCATAAATCTGATAGAGAAGTCAAATTTCCCAGCGTACCTGCCGACGTTACTTACTTGCTTTGACCAAACCAATTGACAAATACTTACAGGTATTACCACATGTTTCAATCAAACAGTACCTAGATGGATTTAAGATTCCTGATTTAAGATGTAAGATTTAAGATTTTGACAAGCGTTTGGAGAAAAATTACTATCCCTTCAAAATGGAGAGATTATCTGGCAACTGATAAGTAAAAAAATCATAAATCATAATTCATACATCATAAATCATAAATCCGCTAGAAAAGACAAATTTCCCAACTTACCAGCCGACTTTATTTTCCTGCTTGATCAAACCAATTGACAAAGACCTACAGTTTTTGCCACATGGTTCAATCAAACAGTACCCAGATGGATTTAAGATTCCTGATTTAAGATGTAAGATTTAAGATTTTGACAAGCGTCTGGAGAAAAATTACTATCCCTTCAAAATGGAGAGATTATCTGGCAACTGATAAGTAAAAAAATCATAAATCATAATTCATACATCATAAATCTGCTAGAAAAGACAAATTTCCCAACTTACCAGCCGACTTTATTTTCCTGCTTGATCAAACCAATTCACAAAGACTTGCAGTTATTACCACATGTTTCAATCAAACAGTACCCAGATAGATGTAAGATTCTTGATGTAAGATTTATGATGTATGAATTGACAATGCCCCAATAAGCTCTCCACCTAATAAAAGATGGAGAGCATGTCACTTGAGTTAAATTTTAAAAGGCGGTAATGGATTAAAACATTTCAGTCGATGCGAAATGAAAATTACCTTCTATGGCCGCATTTTCATTGCTATCCGCACCATGAACAGCATTTTCTCCGATACTCGTTGCATATAAAGCTCTAATTGTACCTGGAGCTGCCTCTGCTGGATTCGTAGCTCCAATAAGTGTTCTAAAGTCTTCAACTGCATTGTCTTTTTCTAAAATTGCAGCGACAATCGGGCCTGACGACATAAAATCAACAAGCTCTTGGTAAAAAGGTCTTTCCTTGTGCACTGCATAAAATTCTCCAGCCTTCTCAGCTGATAGTTTTGTTTTCTTCATTGCCACGATTCGGAAACCACCTTCATTTATTTTTGAAAGTATAGCACCAGTATGTCCAGCCTTAACAGCATCTGGTTTGATCATGGTAAACGTTCTGTTACTTGCCATTTGTTTCATTTTAGGCTGCAAAAGTAATATTATTAGACCGTTTGTCAATAGCTTTCTTAATCCATTAAGTCAAGTTTAGGAGCTAACTATGACAATCTTGGACAATGAATGTGGATAATGCTCTAATAATTCATGTTTAAGCTTATTTTTGCAGCTTGAACGTGATAGTAAACGATACCATAGAAATAGCAGAGTTGTTGCAATTGCCCAAAGAAGTCGCAATTGTATCTCATCGTAATCCTGATGGGGACGCCATTGGCTCTTCAATAGCGATGGCCGCATTTTTGCGAAAGCATAATCACACTGTTCACATCATACTTCCAAGTGAATATCCAGATATTTTTGGCTTTCTGAAAGGCATTGATGACATCATTATCTTCGATACCGAGCCAGAAAAGTCCAAAGAAATTATTGATAAATCATCTGTCGTCATTTGTCTTGACTTCAATTCGCTCGAAAGAATCGATAAACTTGGCCGTCTGATAGATGATACTGATGTTCAGATTGTGATGATCGATCACCACATCGAACCCGAACCATTCTATGCATTAGCAATATCAAGAGCAGATGTGAGTTCGACTTGTGAACTGGTATTCAATTACATCAAAGACTTAGATAAAGTAAACATGATTGACTTGGAAATAGGTGAAGCAATCATGACAGGGATTTTGACAGATACGGGCTCTTTTAGACACAATACCAATAAAGGGACGTACTATGTCGCTGGAGATCTAAAAGCGAGAGGCGTTGATGATTATTACCTCCAGGACAAGATTTTTAATAGCATGAATGAAAAGCAATTGCGCTTACTAGGTCATTGCTTGGTGAATAGAATGGAAATCATAGAAGAATATCGAACAGGTATCATTGCTTTAAATCAAAAGGACTACGAGGAATTTGACATAAAGCGTGGAGATACGGAAGGAATTGTCAATTATATATTAATGTTGAAACAAATGGATGTAGCCATATTTGTAAGGCAACAACCAAAAATTATAAAACTATCACTGAGATCAAAAGGTGATATATCCGTACAAGCAATGGCACGGGACCACTTTGGTGGAGGAGGGCACAAAAATGCTTCAGGTGGGTACACCTATGGGAGTATTGGAAAGGTCATTCGTAAAATCAAAGAAGTACTTCCTGATTACGTGCCCAAAAAATAAGTTTATGAAAAATAGTTCAATTTGTATCGTGTGCTTAGCTGCACTATTCTTTTTTCAATCTTGTCAAGATTCTGGTGGTGCACGTAAAATGACACCCTCCGGTTATGAGTATACATTCTATGAAGACAAAGCTGGTGAGACAGCAAAAGTGGGTGATTACATCTACTACTTTATGGATATATTGGATGACAAAGATAGTTTGCTACAAACATCTCGGAAAAACCCACAACAACCAATAACGACTATTCCACCTGAAGATGATCCAACGCAGCAACGAAATCCCATTATGGATGTGATGACAACAGCCTCTGTTGGTGATAGTATAGGTCTCTTTCTTCCCAAAGACTCTATTCCAAATCTACCTCCTCAATTCAGTGATGTGGCTTATATCGAGTACAGATTGGTCGTGCAGGAAATTGTCGATGAAGCAACGTTTAAAGAAAGAATGGACGCAGAGCAAGCAGCTGCTCAAGAAAAAGCGGCGGCTCTAAAGGGAAGAGAAGCTGAAGTGGCCAGTATCACCAAAAATGCGATAAGACGTTTTAATAATGGCGAACTGGATAGCGAACTAAAAACAGTCGAAGGAGATTTGCGATTTTACGTTGTTGAACAAGGTGATGGTCCACTTGCAGTAAATGGCTCTGTAGCGGAAGTCCAATATTACGGATGTACAATGGATGGTGAAGAATTTGACAATTCATTTAAAAGAGGAAGAGGATTTCCATTAAACGTAGGCAGTGGTGGGGTTATCCAAGGTTGGGATAGAACGTTTCCAATGTTGAATGAAGGATCTAAAGTGGTGGTTTTTATTCCAGCTGATTTGGCTTATGGTGAAATGGGATCTCCGCCTAATATTGGTCCAAATGCAGATTTAGCATTTTACATAGAGGTAGAAAACGTACAATAATTAGTAATTAAGAATAAAAAAAGGGCATTATGACCATTGAGCAGTTACAGGCTTTGAAAGGTAGATTGTCAGACCTGAGGAGGTATCTTTGACGTCGACGAACGAAGACTAATTATTGAAGACAAAGAACAACTCACACTGGATCCGGAATTTTGGAATAAGCCTTCTGATGCTGAAGCAATTCTTAAAGAAATCAAATCCAACAAACACTGGGTCAAAATCTATGAAGGTGTCAATGCTGAAATAGATGATCTCGAAGTATTGTTCGAATTTTATAAAGAAGGTGATGTTAGCGAAGAAGAAATAACCGCGAAACATAAGTATGTAGAGGAAACAGTAGATGATGTGGAGTTTAAATCTACACTGAATAGAAAAGAAGACGAACTATCTTGTATTATAGAAATTAATGCTGGAGCAGGCGGTACAGAAGCATGCGACTGGGCTGAGATGTTGTATCGGATGTATGTCATGCACGGAGAGAAACAAAAGTATAAGGTTTCTGAACTGAATCGTGTCAATGGAGATGTTGCAGGTGTCAGAAGCGTAGAAATAGAACTTAAGGGCGAGTTCGCTTATGGCATGTTAAAAGGGGAGAATGGTGTACACCGACTTGTCAGAATAAGCCCTTACAATTCACAAGGCAAACGAATGACGTCTTTTGCATCAGTGTTTGTTCACCCATTGGTCGACAACAGCATAGAGGTAGAGGTAAATCCCGCTGATTTAGATTGGGATACATTTAGATCAAGTGGGGCAGGGGGGCAGCATGTCAACAAAACAGAATCTGCCGTTCGTGTCAGACACCTGCCATCTGGAATAGTCGTCGAATGCCAACAAGAGCGTTCACAACATTTAAACAGAGAAAAAGCAATCCAGATGTTGAAATCCAGATTGTATCAAAAAGAAATAGAGCGACAACTAGCTGAAAAGTCAGAAATCGAATCTGGTAAAATGAAAAATGAATGGGGCTCACAAATCCGGTCCTATGTCTTGGATGATCGCCGTGTCAAAGATCATAGAACTAATTTTTCTACCAATAATACTGATGCTGTCCTAGATGGAGAATT
>CALLFA010000107.1 GCA_937997635.1 uncultured Saprospiraceae bacterium
CTTATGTCATGTCCAAATTTTCTAATTTCAAAAATTGATTCGTCTCAGGAAATCTTAGCTTAGCAGCCTCTAATGTTTTGTAAAACAATTCATCTTCTCGCAATTGATAGTAGCATAACATTTGATTATAATCTAAATCAATTGTATTCCCAATTGTGTCAGACGAATATTTAAAAAATTCTAATGCCTCAACATAGCACCCAATATCGTACATTAATCCGCCCAACTCATAGGATAGGTCGTAATCTTCTTTAATAGAATAGTAATTGTTCCAAACTGCACTTATGGTTTGTCTAAGTCTTGCACGTTGCTTTATTGAGATTTTTTTCATCAATTGTTTAATGATAGGAAGAAGATTAATAAAAATCGATGAATCGTATGAATTGAGCCTGATCAACCCAAGCAAATCTGACAAGTTAACGTTTGCTATATTTTTATAGACTAGTTTTTTCATACTATTGTGATCATCTAAGTTGAGCTGCCTTGAATGCTTGCGATACGTCTCTTTAAAATTCTGATACTTAAAAGGTTGCTTGATAAGACTTAAGCAACCAAAATCAATACTGAAGTTGGTACTTGAATCAAACATAGATGTCCCACCACTTAATATGCAAAATTGTGAAAGTGCATGAAAATTCACCCATAGTGAAAAACTACCGTGTTTAACAAAGTCTGGTTTCTTTCTAGAAGCTAACTCTTGGATTTCTTTATATCCTTTATCCATTGTCAATAAAACCAATCCCATCTTAGATAAAGAAGAAATATTTGTCAAGCATTCCATTGCCATCTTGGGGAATAAGATATAAGTATCACTGCACGCTTTGTTATATTGCGTCAGGATATTATTAAAAATGACATTATCAAAATGAGTCTCCTGTACTGCAGATTTATAAAACTTCAATTCCATATCACTTATTAAATCATGAGCACTTTTCCCTAAAGGGTCGGTAAGAGAGTCGATCGAAATTGAACAGTTAGATACATTTCCATTTTCGAAATAGTATAATTCATTCGGTAAGGAATCAAAAAAATAATTAGCTATTGCCAATATTGGATGTTCTAGATCTGATTGCTTTATTTGGGTCTTAGACTTTCGCAAATATAATTCTCTACTTTTCTCCGCATCAAAATATGAAATATCTAATAGCCCTTGACTAAAGTATTCTTGTAGCTTAGGATGATTATTGTAAAACGCCAAATTATCTTCTACTATATCACTTAGGACATAACAATACTTCGTCGAGTATCCATCAGAATCCACAATTAACTCATTCAATCGCCTTAGAATATTATAACAAAGTCTTCCGTGACCTGCTCCTAATTCAAGGATATATACTATTCTATTCGGTTCTAAATTAGATTCTAAATCTTTGAGAAAAGCAAAAATGAGCTCTGCATAAGCTGTAGCTGCAGTTGAACTATTTGTGATCTGATGTGGGACTACTGAATCACTCCATGCTGAAATACCGTTTTGATGATAAAAATCTTTATTGATCTGCCAAATCAAGCTTTCTGAAAAAGGAGTTTTTTCCTGGATATTGTATACAAGTGAGCTCATTGACATTTTGCTTTTGAAAGGAAAAAATTATATCCAACTAGCCAGTTTATACGAATGTCAATCAGTTTAAACCCACTTACTTCTAAATATCAATTCAAGGTAGTGTTATTTAATCATAGCGTGTAAATTATAAGCGCTAAAATAATAATTGCCTATTTTTCTTTCATGAATGAAACAATAGGCTCATGTCCAAATTTTCTAGTGTCAAAATTGGTTTGTCTCAGGAAATCTTAGCTTAGCTGCTCTAATGTTTTGTAAAACAATGCATCTTCTAAGAATTGATAATACCAATATAGCCAATCTGTAGTATATCAGTCTAAATGTTTTGATATCGTAGATCTATTGTTGCCCTAGTAATTAGCATTGAACAAATTGATTAGGGGTTAATACGCCTGACTCGAAGCCTCTCCGCACCAAGCCGGCTACTTTTTTAGCTCCTAATTTGCGACACAAGTTATTTCTGTGATCTATAACTGTATACGGACTAATGAAAAGAATTGCTGCAATCTCCTTTAGGGTGTATTCTAAAGAAATCAATTGCAACACTTCTTGCTCACGAGATGTAATTCCTATTCCTTTTTGTTTATTCATGTGAAGGTTTCTTACATATTTGTGTCAGTTTGTACTAAAAGGTTACCTGTAGACTAAAAATAAATGTGTTAAAATTTCAATACTCAAGGCTAGGGAAAAAGGAATATTCAAAAAGAGCTATATAGGAGGTATTCACGAGTATTTTCAACGATGAGAACAGCTAAAAGATCAAGAAAGAAACGTCAAACTATTTTCATTTTGGTATAAGCATGTAGAATTCAAAAGTAGTGTCTGTGTTAGGAGCTGTGTTAATGTCTAATTTACCGTTGAGAATTGAATTCTAATTTTTATATTTTTCAGACTGATTCCGGAATCGTCATCTAGAGTAGGATCAAATCCAATACCATTCATCTTGCCTCATTGTTACCATGTAAGCAAAGTGGTCGGCTAATGTGTATCATGCATCCTACTGCGTAGAATAAGCGGTCCCCGTTTCCAAACTTCTTTTGAGGAATCTATATTTATGTGGGCAATTGTATGCTTGGTATATGGAGAAAAACACAATACATATAGACTTTGAAAAATGCATATTGTGAAGTTATTACTCTTTTTATAAAATAACTAGGTTCACCTTTTATAAAGAAATTACATATACCTATATAATTACTGCTTAAGAATTGTTAATTTAAGGGGTAACAAAACGGATAATAGATTAACAAGTATATAAACGTTACATGGCATCAACTTCATATTTAAGAAAGCTTCTCAATTTTATATGCGAGAAAATAAATAAATGGCTTGTTTGTGAGCCTGAAATTTCATCTTTTCAAAGAATTACACTTATTTCTTCGAAACCTGCTGATGCACAATATTTCCTAGATGAAGCAAGCTTGTTTTTTCCGGAGAATACTTGGCGAATAGATGATGTTAACATATGTCCCTGCACGGAGCAAGTAGCCACAATAGGTTCTAATCAAATAGGACACCCCCATACTGGCGGAGAAAAGGATAGTGGTGGTGGTAGTCATACAGATTATTATGTTGACTTGTCTATTTATGAGAATAACATATTCAAAGATTGTTTTGATGTATTCGATAAAGCAATAGTAAAATGTGAAACCAAACCTAGAAATAAAGACATCAATGTATTTATTCTTGATACCGGTATAGATCAACACTTGATCGATTTAGTACAAGCTAGATCTATTCAATGTGAAATAATGCCTCACACTTGTTTACCTAGTCCTTCTTCTTCAAAAAATCATGGAACAGTTGTGACTGCTGAATTTATTGTGGCATTAGAACATCGCAATAATGTCATTATTCACGACTACAATGTATCTGAAATAACACAGGATGGCAAAACAGTTATAACCGCCAGTAAGGTTGCATGTGCTTTACAAGATATATTACTCAATAAAGAAGCAGATGACATTATCTACATCAATATGAGTTTTGGATTTAAGCATACAAATGATATAGTAAGAAAATTATTGATTGACATAATGAACAAATTTAACGATGTACATATTTTTTGTTCAGCTGGCAATGATGGTTTAAACTTGAACTTGACTAACAATGTAAATTTCCCTTCCAATATATCCCAAGCAACTTCTTCTTTAATAACTAATAAATTTTTTGAAATATATGGTCTTATGAACAGCAGCGAAGGACCTATCCCATGGACATATACAAATCAATTTTCTACGAATTATAGAGATTCAATTTCAGTAGGTCCTCATTGGCATGACGCTGTGATATTTACTAATCCAGGAGGCACTAATGCTGGAGGCACCTCTATTTCTTGTCCACGTGCTTTAGCAAAGCATATTAATGATCTACAATAGCTTATGAAGTAAATGAAATACAGTTGCTTAATAACAATCTTCCTCTTTAGTAGTATTCTCTTTAGTCAATCCATTATTCCTGAAAAAATAGATTCTTGTCTTATAATTAAATCTAAGTGTTGTGACTGCTTAGATTCATTGCTATCTATGAATGAAACGCTACCATCAGTTATAGCATATTCATACTATTTTAAAGGGTATTTTTGCAGCAAGTCTTCTGAAAGCCTAAAAAAAGATAATTTCTATAAAAATTTGGCCATTTGGGATTCAACTGGATACAGAGGATATAGATATTTATTTTCCAATTTAAATATTGCCAACTACTTCTATAATGAATATTACAACTTTGATTCTATTCAAAAATATACCAACAAAGGTCTAGCTGTTGAATTTGAAAATAAACCTGGATTTGCAAATAATCATATGGAGCTCACAAATGTACTTGCAAATGGATACCAAAGAGAAGGTGACATCCAAAAGGCAATAGAACTAATCAGCAGTATTGAAAAAGAGAACAAACATGATTCATTAAATTCTGAACATAAAGCTTGGTATTACTATTATTTTGCGTCACTAATTGCAGATCAAGATGCAGATAATTACAACAAACTTGTGGATAGTTTAAGTGATTTATCTACCACTATCTTAGACAATAGCACACATAGACTTCTCCACAGGAATAGATTTAATATAGCGAGAAATTTACAAAAGCATGAGTCCAAAGATTCTGTTATCAAAGCCCTGAATATCTACAAAGAGTATTACTATAACTATTTGCTCTCCAAAAATAGTGAAAAAGAGAATGCCCTAATAAAATTTAAAGCCAATTGCGCAAATGCCATAGGTGAATGTCACCAAATTCTAGGCAATCACGAAGTGGCATGTCAATGGTTTGAACGTTCTATTGAATATTTTAGTGATTTCAGAGGAGCATTTGAATATTCTTACAGCCCCTTCATCAATGCTTCCAAGTCTTATCAACAACTAGGGTTTATAGACTCCTCACAATTTATGCTCAATCTAGCCATTAAAGAAATGACAGGAGGCAAATCAACACTTGCCAATATTGATTCTAAATTGCTATCCGAATCAACAGCTCCACTGCAAACACTAAATATCATGTTAGAAATTGCAAACACATTTAGTCTTTCCGAATCCATTGAGTTAAAACAAAAAGCTGTATCTGTTTTTGAACAAACTATTGCCCTTTTTCATCACTACTTTAATAAATTGGAAGTCACTAAGTCGAAATATTGGAAGAAAAAAGAGTTTGCTAAAGTATTTGACAACTTAATTTCTACAGCATCAAAAATGAATGATCCATATTTACTTTTTAATGCCATCGACTATAATAAGCATTCTTTCGTTTCGACACAGCTAGAAAATAAAGTATCTCTGAAGCAGACCAATATTGAAGAAAACGTTCTGCAATTTGCCATCTTAGACTCTAATCTCCATATGCTGTTTATTAAAGAAGGTGAATTAGGCATTAAAAAAATAATGAATATGGAGACCTTAAGTCAATTAATTGACGACTATTATTTACATCTATCCACAAATGGAAATAGAGATTCTATCCAACATTTATCCTTGAAGTTGTCTAGCTATTTAATTAATCACGACTGGTCGAATACGACGGAAATATCAATAATACCGAGTGCCAATTTAGACAAAATTCCTTTTGATTGTTTGTACGAAAACAATACTTTGATGATCAATAATCGGACGATCAATTATCAATTATCCAATACAATAATCAATCAATTAAAAAATCGAAATTATTCATCTTCAGAAGGTGTTGCTTTGATGTCACCAACATTCAAAAAGAATCCTAATAATTTGTATGCTACAATTCGAGGGACAAATTTCGCTGAAGTCGATCTCTATCATCTTCCATTTGCTGAAACAGAAGTAAACAATATATCGTCTCAACTGAACACGAAACCCAAAGATGCAACTAAACAAAATTTCATAGACGCTCTATCAAAACACCAAATTGTCCATTTCTCAGGACATGCCATTTCGATTCAGTCAGAATCTGATGAATCATTTCTCGCGTTCGATTCTGATATACATAATTCCAACAATGTATTAACCCAGCAAGAAATATATGATTTACAGTCAAAGAACGACCTAATCGTGCTCAGTGCTTGCCAAACCGCATCAGGTGAATACCTTCAAAATGAAGGGACATTAAGTTTAGCTCGGGCATTCATATACGCAGGCGCCAAATCCGTCATCTCCACCCTCTGGTCAGTCAACGACCGCTCCACCTCCATCATCATGACCGAATTTTATAAAGAGCTCCTCAAAGGAAAACGCAAAGACGAAGCCCTCCGCCTAGCCAAACTCTCCTACCTCGAAAAAGCAGACCCCGAATACCAACACCCCTATTACTGGGCAGGATTTATCGCTATGGGTGATATGTCACCATTATTCTATCCCAATAAAAAATATTATTTCGGTGGAATTGCTTTATTGAGTCTGGCCTTTCTAGTTCTTGTATATAAAAAGAAATTTAGTCCAAGTCGTCTAGCAGCTTAATCGCATTGGATCGGTATGTGTGGTTTGGATCATTTGCTATTCGATCCAACAATCCGTACATATCTCTGTCATTACCTTCCAGCAAATAAATAAGACTTAAGTACCACTGCGCCTTTTCTGTGCAATTATGCGCTCGTTGATTGACATCATATTCAAACAAAAATTTAGCAGTAGGTATATCCTTTTCATCCAAATAGTAATGTCCTTGATCACAACGTCGTATATCCATGTCCTCTGACTCTACTCCTCTAACCGTTTCGCCCATGTATGGTGAATAATGTTTCGCAAATAATTCTTCTCTCGTAAGAGGAGTAGAAAAATGGTCTTTAAACATGAAACCAACAGCAAGTAATACTAGCAATACTGCTGCTAAGGGAATAAACCGTTTTAGCTTTCTTGTTTTAGCTTCTGGTTCTGTTGCTATAAGCGTGTCAGCAGAACTGTCTCCTATTTGCGAACTATTTGTTATTTCTATTTGCGAATCTTCCACTACTCTCCGAGCTTCATCTTCCCACAATAAATCCAACAGTTCTTCCACGACATCATGATTCTCAACTGCCTCTCGTAATTCTTTATTGACAGCTAACTCTTTTTCAAAAGACCGTAAATCATCGCCAGTTAACTGACCTGCTTTATAGGTACCAATATGTCCATAAAAATTTGTCATAACATCGATCTTAGATCATCTTTCATTTTAGGGTTCTCAGCTACAATTTTATATAAACGTTGAAGACATTGGTGCTTTTTCTTCCTAGCCATACCTTCAGATTTATACTTCATTTGCTGGGCAATTCCTCTCATTTTAACCTTTTGAGACCAAAGCAATAAAACTTCTCGGCAGGTATCATCCAATTTTGACAACAACTGCCGCAACGCATCTTTACGTTCTTGCCTTATAAGGGCAATTTCAGGTGTTCCTTCATCTGCCATAGATATATCTTCCTCTAATTGTGTCGTTTGTTTCTTTTTTGTTACCGTCTTAAAAAATAAATTTCGTCCGATTCCTACAATATAATTGGGAACGTTACTGACAGCAAAGTCTGGTTTGTAGCACATTTTGACAAAGTTCAAAATAGCATCGATGTATAAATCCTTAGCATTCGTCTCAGAACATCCTTTCTTAATCAATGTCCCTAGGAACAATCTCCTTAAGTCATAATCAATGTTTAATTCTTTGATCACCTGATTTCGAGATTCAATACTCGATTGCACCCGCTTGACAATGTTTTCGTATTTGATGGTTTTGCTCTGTAATGTTAACTAATACTATCTTGAAGATAAAGATAAATTTTACAGTATGAAATCAAAAATTCAAACCAAGACTAATCCCAGTAACACAACAAATAGATATAGAATCACTGAATATGTCAATAGTAGACTTCCTTCTAGTCAGTTTTCATCGACTTTCATTTAAAAAAGGGTAGAAAGACTCAATCAATCCATTGTCAATTGTTACAAAGCACGAATAACAATTATCTTTGTACTTTCATTCAAAGAAAATTAATGAGACATGCTTAACTATATCGATTTATTTAGAAAAGTAACAACAGCTGTGCAAAACATCAACAGAGATGATCCAGAAGTAAAAACAGCTGATCCATCTGTGTTTGATAAGTTAAATCAAAGAATCGAGCAAGAGCAAGGCCCTCAAGAAAGTGACGGTCGAACTGATATGTTTGAACGAATGAAAAAGCACATCGACGAGGTCCAGTATGAAAATGAATGTGATGAAGCATGCGAAACAGCCGAACCTTCAGTCTTTGAGAATCTTCAAAAAGAAATAGAAATGCTCAAGCAAAAAGTGCAGGCACAAGAAGCTAATCAAGACCCTGGTCATGTCAGCGATCAATGGAACGCTCCGACTCCTGACATCCTATTTGATTCTGGTCAATCATCAGAAATGATAGCAGTTACAAATTCGATGGGCGGTAGTCTTGGAATGAGCCAAAATCCAGAGATAGGAGGACCCACATTATCCGTCCGCGTACCTGACAGGTCAAGAGTCACAATCATTGAGTATTCACAAAACAAGATAAATCTGGATGGTAAAGATTGCAGATTTGCATATGTAGACTATAATGGACAACGAGGCTGGATTCCAGAGTCATACCTTAACTTTAACTAAACATGAAAAAATTAATATTCTTCAGCTTCATTTATCTATGCTTATCGTGTGCAGCGATTCCTCAAACTCAACCTGATGATATTGTTGCGTCTTTAGATAAAAAGTATGAACACTATAGTGATATCGCCCAGCAAATTTGGGAACACGCAGAGGTGGGTTATCAAGAAGAAAAATCTGCGGCCTTACTAAAAGACGAATTGCGAAATGCAGGTTTCACTATAAAAGAAGGAGTGGCTGATATCCCAACTGCTTTCACGGCCAGTTATGGTTCAGGTTCTCCAGTCATAGGGATACTTGCAGAATATGATGCGTTACCAGGTGTTTCTCAAGATCATGTACCGATGAGGCAAGTCAAAGTTGAAGGAGGTGCGGGTCATGCCTGTGGTCATCATTTATTTGGCACCGCTTCAGTTGCGGCATCCATTGCTCTGAAAGATTGGCTAACTGCTAATCCAGGCAAGGGCACTGTCCGCTTGTATGGTACGCCTGCAGAAGAAGGTGGAGCTGGAAAAGTCTATATGGTAAGAGCTGGTCTATTCAACGATGTTGATGCCGTACTTCATTGGCATCCGTCTTCAGGGAATGGTGCAAATGCTGCGAGTTCATTGTCCAATAAATCAGCTAAATTCAGGTTCTATGGCATAGCATCACATGCAGCTGGAGCACCTTGGAATGGAAGATCCGCACTTGATGGTGTAGAAGCTATGAATTACATGGTCAATCTCATGCGAGAACATGTACCTGCTGAATCCCGTATTCATTATGTCATTACGAGTGGTGGTGAAGCGCCAAATGTGGTTCCAGAATTTGCAGAAGTCTTTTATTATACCAGACATCCAGAAATGCAATGGGTTAGGGATATATTTGACAGAGTGGTCAATGCAGCTGAAGCAGCAGCTCTTGGTACAGATACTCGGATGGAATATGAAGTCATTCATGGTTTGTATAATGTATTGCCAAATGAGACATTAAGTAAAATCATGTATAAAAATTTAGAAAAAGTTGGTGGTGTACATTATGATTCTGAAGAAATGGCCTTTGCAGAAAAGATCAAATCAACATTATTCCCAGCTGCTAGAACTGACCTAGAAAAAGCGAAAATGATCGCACCTTTCGAAGTCATTGAAAAAGGCAAAGGAGGATCTACAGACGTTGGTGATGTGAGTTGGATAGTGCCAACTGCAGGTTTAAGAACTGCCACTTGGGTGCCAGGAACATCTGCACATACATGGCAAGCAGTAGCCGCAGGTGGTATGTCCATTGGGAAGAAAGGGATGTTAAATGCGGCAAAAACAATAACAATGACAGCCCTTGATATTTTTGCCAATCCATCTGTATTGAAAGAAGCTTCTGCAGAGTTAAATAGACGCAGAGGTGAAACATTTGTTTACGAAGCATTACTCGGTGACAGAACACCCCCATTAGATTATAGAAAATAACCATTCAATTTATGCGCATACCTGTTTACATTTTAATATTTATTGTCTTAGTCGCAGCATCTTGTAAAAATTCTGAAAGTAGCAATGACAATAATAGTGGAGATTACTCTGTCATTGAAGAAGGGATCTTTGTAGAAAAATTTGACTCCTCCATAACAGACGAAAATAGGTACAACTTTGATAATAAGATATTTAAAGTTGGTAGAAAATTTATATACGATTACCTATATCAAGATAAGGACGGCCAAGAGTTCTATTTTGAAGGCGGTAGAGATGGATGGAATTTTGTCCCGAAAAATACGGACAGATATTATGTAGTGAAATCCATCGAAATTGAAGTCATGTCTGGTTTAAAACCAATGATAGATCAAATTCCAGAATACAATCAGACTTTATTAAAATTTGTTTGTCCTCCCAATACTGATTATACCATATCTGGGGTGGTAGAAAATTACCGCAATGTATGGATGCACCCACCTCGCGAAGCCCTATTTAAAATCTTGGAATTGAATCCATTCCCATTTATTCAAGAGCCCTATGAAGTAGGTAAATCTTGGGACTGGGAGCTTGAAATAAGCAATGAATGGGGAGATCCCAGATGGATGTCTTGGGAAGGGGTCATTAAAAATATTTATCAGTATGAAATTACGGATAAGAGAATGATGCAAACAAAATTGGGTGAATTGGAGTGTTTCATCATAGAAGCTAGTGCTAAAAATGAACTAGGAAAAACCTCACTGAATGCTGCTTTTAATGAAGAATATGGCTTTGTAGATATGGATTTTACAAACATTGATGGATCCAAAATGAAAATGGAACTGGCAGAGCTCATCTCACCTGAAAACCAGTAAGGACTTGCGACTTATGTTTTAATCCTATAAATTGCAAGTTCATACTAAGGTACTTAAATAATGTTTCCGCGATTTCTGAACAAAAATCAAAACAGGAAATGAGAAAAGCATGCATACCCCTTTTACTATTGCTTTGCGCATTAACAAGCCTCTATGCGCAGACACCACCTAACGTTAGTCCTACTATACCATTTGACACTGATTTATCTGACCCAGTAGTCTCTGGTGGATTTAATTCTGTCGCAGATATTCAAGCTGGTTTCAACAATGCAAAGCGTGTTGAAGAAGGTCAATTTTGTCTATCGCAAAACTCAATTGCTGACATTACTATGCCTAGTCAGGCGGTGTGGGATAATCTGCCTTCAGATGAAAAATTTCTATTTTTGATCAATGCAGAACGTGAGGCGAGAGCAGGCTTAGATTATTGTCAAGGTGAAGGACCAGTAATGGGTCTACCATTCACGGGCGTAGAATTAAATATAGATTATGTTGCACAAAATCATGTCGACTTTTTAATTGCCTCACAGTCAACAAGTGTGATGAGTCAAGAGCCCATTATTGATCAAAATGTTGTCATTGGCGGTTCAGGTTGTGCAGGTCCAGGTTTGGGTACAAAACCAAATTGTTGCCATCAATCGATTAATGGTGGCATAGTTAGCTATAGACTTCGTAGTTTTGCAAATCCTCCAGATCCAAGTACCATAGTTACAGAGGAAATTGAAGCTAAAGCAGTTTATAGTTGGATTTATGGTTTCTCTTTTGAAACAGAATCTTTGTCAAGAAGAGTAGTTTTACTACAAAATCTAGAACAAGGTGGTGATCCAGCTAGTCCCCGTGGATTCACTAATGATTATGGAGCTGTATCTGATGAAGGATTTATAGGCATTGGTCTTAAGGGAGGTGTTCCAGCTCCAAATTCAAATGGTTTTACACATATTGATTTTGTGATATTGACATATTTCGATCCAGTACCACAAAGTGTAGGATGTCAATATGATTGCACAACTTGCGACCCTTGTCCAATTGATTTAGTTGAAAATGCTGTCCCCATTAATCCTGATTATTATGTAGCATCAAATTCTATACAGTCAGCTGGTGTTGTCCAAACAGGTTCAGTAGATATGGTGGCTGGAAATTTCATCCAGTTAAATTCGAATTTCGAAGTGATTTTAGGAGCTGTATATCATGCACAAATTGATGATTGTTTTTTTACTCTGGATTAAATTCTACAACAGACCATAAAAGATTTATTCCTAACTTACTTGTATGACTAGACAAGAAGCACAGGAACTATTGCATTCCATGACCGAAACGGAATCATTGCGCAGACATGCACGGACAGTCGAATTGGTAATGGAAGCACTAGCAGATAAAGTAGGTGGAGATAAAGAAGCCTATGCCATCACAGGATTGTTGCACGATGCTGACTATGAACAATATCCAGACCAACATCCCAACATCATCGTTGACAAGTTAAATCAGCTGGGTAAACATGACATAGCCCATGCGATTGCTGGCCATTATACGAAATGGAACGTTCCAAGAGAATCCATGATGGACAAATGCATTGTCGCAGCGGATGAACTGACGGGCTTCATTGTAGCAGTCGCGCTAATCAGACCGACAAAAATAGAAGGGATGAAAGTCAAGTCCGTGATGAAAAAATTTAAAACCAAAACATTTGCTGCTAAAGTAGAAAGAGACGAAGTACGTAAAGGAGCAGAGTTAATCGGCTGGGAATTAGGTGATTTAATCGCATTTATCATCCAAGTGTTGCAAGCGAATAAAGAAGAGTTGTTGTTGGTTTAAAAACAATAAGTCAGTGATAGGTTTTGATCTTATTTTCATTGAATGCGCAGGTTGGTTTTAATTATTCGTGTGCAATTCGTTATCTGTATTTTATTTTTTCAGTTTTATTTCTTTTATAAATTTGGCGATCAAGAGATTACCATGTGGATCGATCACATTGGCTTTCGGTCTTGCACCATCCAATGATGACGACTGCTAACATCACAACAGTAAAATTTTCATGCACTCCTTTGATAAATAGAATAGGATCTCAGAAGTTGATTCATGGCAACTTCTTGAGCAAATTCAAT
>CALLFA010000108.1 GCA_937997635.1 uncultured Saprospiraceae bacterium
CCACCACCTAGATATGTTGTATTCACTTTAATGGCTGCTTTGGCTACTCCAGTTACTTCACTTACCATGTTCTGAACAATAGAAGATCCTTGATGACCAACCCATGCTTCTGCACTATCACTGTTTACCAATACCGTACAATTCAACGGTTCCATTGCTGCATGAGCCAAGTATGGCACTTGATATGTACCTTCTATGATGGTATTATTTTCGTCAGACAAGACACTGCCAACATCGCCCTCATTTACTGGTGTTGCAAGTGGTGTCATATCTAGGATTTCATTTAATTCAGCATCAATTGTAGCCGAATTAATATTGCCATTTCCAGAATCGTCTTCTTCTACCCTCAAGGCAAGAGCAGCATTTTTTGCACGCCATGTATTGTCTCCAATAACAGCTGCACCAAATTCGGTCAACACGACTTTATCGATTCCTGGTCTGGATTCGATATCGTCTTTGTTGATGAAGCCGGTAATTTTTCCTCCGATGACAGAAGGGTGTTTCAGTACTGCATATTTCATATTGTCCACTCGTACATCCAAACCAAATTCTGCTGTTCCTGTCACTTTATCAGGAATGTCCAATCGCGCTACAGGTTTGCCGATCACCTTCCAATCTGATTTCTTTTTCAATTCAGGAAGTTCCTCGTATTTAACCTGAGCTGCAGCTTCAGCTAACTCCCCATAGCTTAATTTTTCGTTGTTGCCTTTTTTGATGATGTGACCACTTTCTGCTCTACAATCGGAGACCTCAATTCCCCATTTATCAGCAGCAGCTGCCTTCAACATCTCTCTTGCTGTTGCACCAGCATAGCGCATATTATTGTACCCATCAGGAATTGTCGTACTTCCTCCTGTTGCAATCAACGGCAACGATGCAAATATTTTTTCCATCATCGTATATCCTTTGAATGCATTTGGCTCCTTTTGTGTCAACATAAATGTATTCGAATAAGGCGACTCAGGCTGTGGGTGGATGACTTTAATTGTAGACATGTCCAGTTCCAATTCTTCAGCAATCATTTGAGGAATTGATGTATATACACCTTGACCCATTTCTGCTCTTGGGACGGCTACAGTAATTGTATTGTCTGGTGCTATTCTGATCCAGGCATTTAGTGAATCCCCTTCACCCATTCCTGCACCAGAGTATTTTTTGACTTTTTTATTCAAATAAACATTCCCGCCAACTGCAACCAATAATCCAACTCCAGCTAATCCACCTGCTCCGATAAATGCACGGCGCGTCCACTTGCCTTTTTTCTTTTGTTTATGATTGTTATCCATATCTGATTTATGTGTATGATCTGCCATTTTTCTTCGTTTAAAAATTAACCTAATAATGAATTTTCATCCTGCCTCCACTTGGCAGCAGTATGGATTGCTTCTCTCATTCGTTGATATGTACCACAACGACAGATGTTATTCATGACTTTATCGATATCTGCGTCTGAAGGATTAGGGTTTTCATCTAATAGACCTTCTGCGGCAATGATCTGTCCTGATTGACAGTAGCCGCACTGAGGCACTTGATGCTGAATCCAAGCCTTTTGTACCGCAGACAAATTGCCTGAGTCTGCAATTCCTTCTATGGTTTTTATTTCTTTTCCAGCGACTGCTGAGATTGGAAGCGTACATGTTCTCGTAACTTTTCCATCAACCAAGCAAGAGCATGCACCGCAAGCAGAGACCCCACAACCGTATTTTGTTCCAGTCATGTTGAGCTCATCTCTCAAGACCCAAAGTAGTGGCATTGACTCCTCTACTTCCACCGAAACTGACTTTCCATTTATTGTTAATTCCATGACAAATAGTTTTAGGCTATTAATATCGTAAAAATTGTGCTTTCTCTGTCTTTACATAGATACAATTGTCTGTATATGGTCTCTATTATTGACAAAAGGCAAGGAAATAGTTGATAAAGTTAAAATATGATAGAATTGTCAACTCGTTTGGACTACGACCTGCTTGGTTAGAATGTTCCTTTCCATTGAACATATTGACAAGTAATATTGTCAAATGATGGGTCTCAAGGTGCCTTCTCCATCTGCCTCAGCGATCGCATCGTCTGCCCAGAGAATCAGGATCTCTTTTCTTATTCACTCATGGTGTTTTTGCTTACGCCCTTTCAAGGCTTATGTATAAAACAATTCTTTTACCAAGGGTTGTACCCGTGGCTATAGTCTAGCGCTCTTTCAGGGCTTTTTGACAATTTGTTTTATCCAGCAATGCCCCAAAGAGGTATCATCAACAGCGGGGGACATCGTCCCTTGCTGTTGCAATGTTTCGACGAGAAGTCCTTAGCGGGACGACCTTGTTTATGTGCAAATTGTAAACTCTAGGTCGTCCCGTTGGGACTCCTAAACACAACATCACTAAGATGGGGCGATGCCCCATCCTAATGATGTAACCCCGTTTGGCCCGTTGGGGTATTTGTTTTTTATCAATCAATTATAATCTTAATACCATTAGTCATATACATTGCTTGTAAATGTGTTAGCCCTGAAAGGGCGCAAAGCATATAACCAATGGCAGCGCCATTGGTATGATGTCATAATTGTACTATAGCCCTGAAGGGGTGCAAGCATGTATTGTACAATGAGGGATGATAATTGTCCCGTAGGGACAACATGTGGGTAGTATAATTAATTGAATGTATTTGCCGTGCCGTTGAACAAACCCTTCAACAAAAACCAAAACTTCATCAAGTATTTCTAGGCTTTTTATAAAAATGTATTTGACATTTGGATTAAATATTTATCAACTAAAATTATTTAATCATGAAGCCAAGTATAGCCAATCAACTTA
>CALLFA010000109.1 GCA_937997635.1 uncultured Saprospiraceae bacterium
AAAGGCTTACCATATCTTTTTGCTTTACCGTTACTCACACCAGAAATGGATACCATATCTTCATTAGATATCGGGTAATATGTAGCCATATCCATGAGTGATGGCTCTGAAAAGATGATCCAGGGTTTTATATCTTGTCTATTTGCTTCTTGAGATCGCAAATCCATCAACATATCAAATAAGGTTTGGTCAAGTGTCGCACCATTTGTTTGCATAGAGGTAACGATCTGTTCATTTGCCTTGTCAGAATAGTCATGGTTGATCGTGATTTGGACATCGTGTGGATTATCCAAAAAGTCCTTGCCCATATCTGTGAATTTCAACAAACCATATTGCTCGATGTCTTTGTACAGATAGCCTTGCAATATTGCTTGCCTCAAAATGGAATGCCAAAACAAATCTCCTTTTTCCTTTCCTAAGCCGAATGTTGGATATTTGTCATACTTGAATTCTATAATCTCTTTTCCTTTGTTACCAGCTAGGTAATCCACTAACACTTTGACACCATAATTTTGCTTCAATGCAAGAACTGCACTTAATGCAGCATGCATTTCTGACTGTACCTCCAGCTTTTCTTTCGGATTAGCACAGTTGTCACACATGCAATCGCAGCCGCTTTCGTCATAGTGTTCACCGAAATAATGAAGTAAGAATTTACGGCGGCAGGAACTGGTTTCTGCATAAGCGATCATCTCTTCCATTAATTGAGTACCCATTTCTCTTTCAGAAACTGGTTTGTCTCTTAGGAATTTCTCTAATCGCATTATGTCTTTATACGAATAGAATGCAATGCATTTTCCTTTAAGTCCATCACGTCCTCCTCTACCAGTTTCCTGGTAATAGTTTTCAATACTTTTGGGAATGTCATAGTGAATGACAAATCGGACATCTGGCTTGTCAATCCCCATACCGAATGCAATTGTTGCAACAATCACATCCAATTTTTCCATTAAAAAATCGTCTTGAACTTTCGATCTGACTTTAGCTTCAAGTCCAGCGTGATATGCTGCAGCATTGATCCCGTTTATTGTCAGAATTTTTGCTATTTCTTCTGTTGTCTTTCTTGCTTGGACATAAATGATACCCGATTGTCCATTTGTGGACTTAATGTACTGGACAATACCCTTAACTGCTATTTCCTTATTTGGTTTAGGGCGTACTTCATAAAACAAGTTGTCTCTATTGAAAGACGACACGAAGGTATTTACATCGTTCATGTCCAGATTTTTGACAATATCAGTCTGGACTTTTGGAGTAGCTGTCGCTGTTAAAGCCACAACAGGAATGTCGGAGTCGATGGCTTTAATCATCTGCTTTATTTTCCTATATTCTGGTCTGAAGTCATGACCCCACTCAGAGATACAGTGTGCCTCATCAACAGCGATAAAGGATATTTTGACAGACCTGAAAAAATGTTGATTTTCTTCTTTGGTCAATGTCTCAGGTGCTATATACAGCATCTTTGTTTTGCCAGCAACAATATCTGCCTTAACAACTTTCATTTGTGTCTTGGACAACGAAGAGTTGAGAAAATGCGCAACACTATCTTCTTGCCCATATCCTCTAATAGAATCAACTTGATTCTTCATCAAAGCGATGAGGGGTGATATAATAATGGCAGTACCTTCTTCTATAAGTGCGGGCAACTGGTAGCAAAGAGATTTTCCTCCGCCAGTTGGCATCAAGACGAATGTATCTTTCTTGTCGAGAATACTTTTTATTATCTCTTCTTGGTTTTCTTTAAAGGTGTCAAAACCGAAATACTTTTGCAATTCTTGTTGCAAATCCAAACTAGTCTCAATCATTGATTAAAATTAATGAACTATATGCAGGAGTGTTTATAAAAACTATGGTAGAAATTGAATCAAATGCTACCGTAATTTACGATAAGTATATATTATAATCCACCCTTTAGACGACAAAATTCAAGAAAAGACACTCATGCATGAGCTTAATCAGAAGTAATCACTTAAGCAAATAACTTTTGTTAAGCAATAAGACTACTCTGTATACACTTGCTCAAATGTCGGTAAGAAACTGTTCATATTGGCCTGACTAAAATCTCCTTGCCACGATTCTGGAATTGTATCTAAATCCAGTAAACATCCCTTTGGAATGTACGGGAATATTTCATCATAGCGTTGATTGGTGTTCATGATTATTCGCTTATTTACATGCGTACGATTGATTTTATCTGGATGATCCAATCCAGCTGCAGCAAGCAGTCCTACGAAACTCTCGATTGTCTCCTTGTGGTAATTTGCCACCCTTACTTTTTTGTCATTAACATCTAGTCCTTTTACTAAAGATGGTTCTTGAGTTGCTACACCAACTGGACACGTGTTTTTATTGCATTCAAGGGCTTGGATACATCCCAACGCCATCATCATCGCTCTAGCACTATAACACACATCGGCACCTAAAGCAATTGCCCTCAGAATATGGAAACCCGTTACTATTTTACCTGAAGCAATAATTGAAATGTCTTTTTTCAAATCAAAGCCGATTAAGCAATTGTACACAAAAGCTAAGCCTTCCTTAAATGGTGTGCCTACCGAATTGGAAAATTCTAACGGAGCAGCTCCTGTTCCTCCTTCACCACCATCAACGGTAATGAAATCAGGTTTGATACCGGTATGAATCATGGCCTTGCATATCGCTATAAATTCACTTTTATGCCCTATGCACAATTTGAAGCCAATTGGTTTTCCGCCAGATAAATCTCTCATTTGCTTGAGGAGATTGAGCAAGCCGATCGGATCATTAAATGCTTTATGATAAGGAGGTGAATTGACATCCTTTCCCATTTCGATGCTTCGTATTTCTGCAATTTCTTTTGTCACTTTTTTAGCAGGGAGAATTCCTCCATGACCTGGTTTCGCTCCTTGTGATAGCTTTAATTCGATCATCTTCACATTATCTTCCGCAGTTCTTTTTTTATATAATTCTGGATCAAATCCACCATCCTTAGATCGGCAGCCAAAGTAGCCAGTACCAATTTGATAAATCAAATCTCCATTAAATTTGTCGTGATACGGGGAGATACCGCCTTCACCGGTGTTGTGAGCAAAGCCACCGATGGCTGCTCCTCCATTTAAAGCCATGATTGCGTTTTTGCTTAGTGAGCCAAAACTCATAGCAGCTACATTAAATAAAGAGCACGAGTAGGGTTGTAGACAATCTGGTCCACCGATCATCCGTCTTGGATCACTTTCAATGTCGTGATGATCTAGAGCAGCTATGCTGTGGTTCATCCATTCATAACCTTCTGCATACACGTCTAACTGTGTTCCAAACGGGGTGGTGTCTTTTACATTTTTCGCCCTTTGATAAACGATATTTCTGAATATTCTGGAGAATGGTCTACCGTCCGTATCTGGCTCTATGAAGTATTGGTATAGCTTTGGTCGCAACCACTCCGCCCAATATCTACCATGTCCCAGAATGGGAAAATTTCTAGTGATGCTGTGCTTGGTCTGAAGACTGTCATAAAATCCCCATATGGCAAATGGCACCACCAAAGCAAGGGCCCACCAAAATCCGGATGAAACAAATACAGCCAGTGCCGCAAAAGTAAGCAGCAAACCAACAAGCAATAAAAGCACAAAAGATCTCATTCCCTTTTACATTTAATTCTTTAAGATAACTCTTACAAATCTAATCAAGTATTATAAAGGAATAAAGCTAACATCTTGCGACAAATTCTACCTAAAAATTAACTGGTAGATATGCGATCCTATGAGGCACTAAGTAGTTTGAGTCTTTGGAGCAGTATTTGATATATTATAATTAATAATAATATACAATGGACTGGAAAACAGCCATAAACGCTTATAAGTCATATCTTTTACTCGAACGATCGCTGTCTGAAAATTCAGTTGAGTCCTACGTTCGCGATGTGAAAAAACTAGCGGTATTCAGTATTGATTTGTTGCAAATCAGTAACGTAAGTAATCTTTATTTGACACAATTGCAGGACTTTATACAACATTCAAATAAGATTGGTTTATCAGATCGTAGCCAAGCTCGACTTGTATCTGGCTTGCGTTCATTTTTTAAATTTTTGCTGTTAGAGAATGTTATCCAAGATGATCCCACAGAGTTGTTAGAGTCCCCAAAGCTTAGTCGTAAGATTCCAGATTTTTTGACTTTGGACGAAATCAATGCTGTGTTGGCTTCGGTAGATTTGAGCCATCCTCAAGGCCAACGAAACAGAGCTATTTTAGAAACATTGTATTCATGTGGTTTACGTGTGTCTGAGTTGCTAGACCTTAAGATCTCAAATTATTTTCAAGAGCTCGGGTATTTGCGAGTCATCGGTAAAGGCAATAAAGAAAGAATCGTTCCCATCGGTTCTGAAGCAATAAAATACAACCACATTTACATGTCCTCAATACGAAATCATCTTACGATAAAGGAAGGATTTCAAGACTTTATTTTTTTAAATCGGAGAGGGCGTAAGCTGTCTAGGGTCATGATATTTCACATTGTCAAGCAAGCAGTCTTAGATGCTGGGATAAAAAAAGTAGTCAGCCCACATACCTTCAGACATTCGTTTGCTACTCACTTAGTGGAAGGTGGTGCAGATTTGAAATCCATACAAGATATGCTAGGTCACGAGTCCATCACTACCACAGAAATCTACACCCATTTAGATACACAATACCTAAAGGACACTATCTTGTTGTACCATCCAAGGCACTCAAGCGTTGTACATTAGTTATCTAGATTCCAAAAGAAACGAGTGTATGCAATTTGCGTACAATTAATAGTTTTATTACCTTTAATGGGTGGATCTTAGAATCATCAAGTGGAAGAATGTTTTAGACCATTGTCAAACTGACAAGAAGATGCTCAGGGCATTCGAAAGGTTCTATGAAATTGCTGAAAAGTCAGTATGGGAAACACCACAACAAATTATCAGAACGTATAGCAATTCTGACTTAGTTACTTGCAGAAAACAAAAAACATCACGTATTGTATTCAACATTGGAACAAATAAATACAGACTCATAGTTGGTTATTACTTTGCTCCAAAACAAACAATACTTTATGTGAAATTCGTTGGAACTCATAAAGAATACGATAAGGTTGATGCATGTAAAGTTGATATGTTTAAAAGAAATAGGATATGAAATACACTAAAATAAAGGACATGGATCAATACAATGAATATTGTGAAATCCATGAAGAACTCACATTCAAAAACTATAAAGCAAACTTAGACGAAATTGAACTTCTCGAAATCTTGATAGATGAGTATGAAGATCGAACAATTGAACATCCAAAAGAAATGAATCCGGTAGAACTTCTCGAGTACTTACTTAAAGAAAACAATATGACTAAATCTCAATTAGCAAAGGAGATAAAAGTTTCAAGGCAATTAATAACTGATATACTCAATTATCGAAGAAACTTAAGTAAATCAACAGTCATTAAATTGGCTGATAGATTCAACATGAAACATGTAGCATTCAATCGACACTATAAATTGAAAAAAGCAAAGTTGAAATCTGTCAAACAATCAGTATAAAATAAGACTATAGATAACCGCGATTAGGGCAGAATGCTGCCGAGCGCTCAATTGCCGACGCATAGTATAGTATGCCGTCTACCCCCATCACATAATAAAGAAGTATGAATCCAAATTTCATATCCACAAACTAATAAGTATATTGTATCTAATTAGGTACTATGCCAATATTTTACATAATTGACGGAGTCAAGATAGTCCTGTACACTACTCGAAATTTGGAAAGAGTTAAACTAAATAATTATGAGAAAACTAAACTCAACACCTCGAATAATTAGAATAAATAAAGTTAGTGGGTTTAAAGTCTACTTCGCATTAAATAACGGTGAACACAGAATTATTGACTTTGAAGAGTTGTCTGACAAACTCAACTTTAAAAAAAGCAAGACAAGTAAACAGATCATGACAGATGAGGTCTTTAAAACAGTAACAATAAGCAACAACACTTTGTGCTGGGAGTCAGTTAAAAAGAAGTTAACACTTAAGTCAGGAAAAGAATTTGTTGTTTCATTTGAAGTTGATCCAATTGTAATTTACAAGAATAGTGAACCAGATATAAAAAGAAACGAGCGGTACAAAATTGGAGAAATAATAAAAAGCCAACGTATAAAAGAAGGTTTAACACAAGAACAATTAGCAGCGAGATGTGGAACAACAAGAAACTATATATCTAGAATTGAAAACAACAGGTCTGATTTAGAATTAAACACATTGCGGAAAATAATAGAGATAGGATTCGGTAAAAAATTGGAATTGGCAATAAAGTGAAAGTGGAATGCCTCTCTATAACACATGTTCAGGGCGATCATAGATCGCCATCAACGCCTACCGCCATCCCGATGAAAACAAGCATTGCGATTATCCTTCTTAGTGTGGTCTATATGATGTGCCTACAGTCATGTGCACAGCCTGCCAATCCTGGTGGTGGACCAAGAGATGAGACACCACCTGTCATAGACCTGGAATCATCTACACCAAATGAGCAAGTGTTTTTCACCAAGCAAGACATTAAAGTTGTATTTGATGAGTTTGTTGATGTCGACAATCCAAATACCAATGTGTTGATTTCCCCACCGTTGGATGTCAATCCCAAAATATACACCAGAGGTAAAGAGGTGCGTATCGAGTTTGATGAAGATACAGCACTCAAAGACAATGCAACTTATGTCATCAATTTTGGTGACGCCATCCGCGATTTTAACGAAAGTAATGAACTGGAGAATTACAGTTTTATTTTCTCAACCGGTGCCTTTATCGATTCGCTTACCATCAATGGCACTATTAAAGATGCGTTTACTGGAGAACCGATAGAAGAGGTTTTGGTGATGTTGTATGACGAATTTAGAGATTCCATCGTCTATACTGACAGACCTTTTTATTTTGCCAAAACAGATGAGGATGGGAAGTTTGAGATAAGAAATATCCGTAATGATGAGTTTAAGATTTTTGCACTGAAAGATGAAAACGCAAATTATAAATACGATTTAGATACAGAGAAAATTGGCTTTTTGGATGAACAGATTATTGTGTCAGATGAAAAAAATGGTGAAGCCTACGACATTAAATTATTTTCACCAAAACAACAATTCGCGCTCAAAGAGTATAATGCGGATGACTATGGCACTATTGAATTAATATTTACTGATGATCCTACGAATACACAAATAACGAGTTCAGTGACAATGGTTGACGAGTTTGTAGAATTTGAAGAAGATTATAAGATTATGTATTGGTACTCAAGTGCTGTGGATACGTCTTTTCAGTTGTTTATCAATCGAGATGATTTGAAAGATACTATATCCATACGAGAAAGATCTAAAGCTGATTTTATTGAAGAGAATGATTTTAAGATGAAAGCAAATTCTTTGACTAGTGATGCAAAGCTTATCCCTCAAACTAACTTGAGTTTTAATTTTAATGCACCATTAAAACAAGTCGATACAGCTGCATGTTTATTGCTTATTGATTCGCTTACGACTCAGAAATTGGAATGCAGCATTGATAGTTTATTTCCACGCAGATTGATTGTGAATCATAATTTTAGCATAGATTCCACAATTGAAATTCAACTTGATAGTGGGAAGATAGTATCCATTTACGATCAAGTAACCGATGATTTGAAGCTGTCGTTTACTGTGGCAAATGCTGAGGATTTCGGAACGATAAATATCAACTTAGATAAAGACTTATTTATAGATAGTTCCTATTATATTTTAGAATTAATGAGTGGAGAAGAAGTCTATAAAAGATCGTTTATCACTGGGATTCAAGATACCTTGTTGACGTATAAGCTCATTCCACCAGCAGACTATTCGATACGATTTATTGAAGACAGGAATCAGAATATGGAATGGGATCCTGGTTCGTATGCGGAGAAACGTTTCTCAGAACGCATAGCGTCAAAGGCATTAGAGTCGATACGAGAAGGGTGGGAGACACAGGTGTCCATCTCATCTGATATCTTTACCTTTATACCAGAACCTGTCGAGACCGAGTTAGATATAATAGAATGAAGCTTTGGACAAAAGATTTGATTAAAATTTATGGCAAGCGAGAAGTCGTCAAGTCAGTATCCTTAGAGGTGAATCAAGGTGAGATCGTTGGATTGCTAGGTCCAAATGGTGCTGGTAAAACAACGACATTTTACATGACTGTCGGATTCGTACAACCCAATAGTGGATCAGTCTTTCTGGATGATGAAGAAATAACATCCTTGGCCATGTACAAGCGAGCCAGAAAAGGCATAGGGTATTTGCCTCAGGAAGCATCTGTCTTTCGCAAGCTGAGTGTAGAGGACAATATCGCTGCTGTGCTTGAATTGACCAAACTATCTAAACAGGAACAAAAAGAATCTTTGGAAAATTTGATCCAAGAATTTGGTTTAGAAAAGGTCCGTAACAATAGTGGCGATTCTTTATCTGGTGGCGAACGAAGACGGACAGAGATCGCGAGAGCATTGGCTACCAACCCTAAATTTATTTTATTGGATGAGCCTTTTGCAGGAATTGATCCTATAGCGGTCGAAGACATTCAAGGTATTGTACGGAGGCTTAAGGAAAAAAACATTGGTATTTTAATTACCGATCACAATGTGCAAGAGACCTTATCCATCACCAATCGTGCTTATCTAATGTTTGAAGGCAACATTCTAAAACAAGGTACTGCCGAAGAGTTGGCTGCAGATGAAGTGGTACGACGAGTTTATTTAGGTAAGAATTTTGAATTGAGACAATAAGCATGAATCGAGTTGTCATATTCATTGTGTTTTTGGGAAGTATCGCCTTATTGAGTTCTTGTTTTGAAGAACCAGAAGTACGGTTGTTGCAAAGCGACAAGGAATTGGTAGACTCCTTGTACTCAGAAACGATAGATAGTTTAAAGACGGTTGTGGACTCGTTATGCCTTCAAAAAAGAGAGTTGATGTATTCTGCATTGGTAGATTCATTTAAGCAAGTCCGTCTTGCTGAAATAGAAAAATTCTTAAACTGATAATGTCAAAGTAATGCGAACAATCATGTTTAGTCTTGTTTTCTTTGGATTAATCGCTCTGTTATTTGTCAGTCTATTCAACCAACCCATCAATAAAGACACCCGTGAAATCAGAGCCCAAATGAGAGAGGATCTGCTTATTGAAAAGCATACTCAATTCTTAGAACGATTTACAAAAAGATGCATCCGTGACATGTATGAAGAGGCTGAAACGCATGTTGATTCACTTATAGCTTCGCCTTCAGTAAATCCCGTGAATGAGTTGGATTCGTTGACAAGACCTCTTCGTCCAAATGCAAGGTACGAGAAAGGAAAAGACACCAAAAGAGTAGCATTAGAGCCATTATTTGATAATGTTGACAGTACGCGACTAGAAGGGGACTAATAGTCGATTAAATGGTCTATTTTAGCAAAATATTAAGATTCTAATTTTTCCTTTCGGTTACAAATTTTAGCAAATTTGCGATCACTTTTTAAGTAACTAAACTTTAGTTAATGCAAGCATCAGTAGATATAGAAGCACTGAATCAACAAATCTATCAAGAGAGTGCTTTCTTGGAAATTTTGAATAATGAAGCAAGCAAAGTAATTGTTGGGCAAAAATACATGTTACAGCGATTATTGTTAGGCTTATTAGCTGACGGTCACGTCCTTTTAGAAGGTCTACCAGGTTTAGCAAAAACACTTGCGATCAAAACCCTTTCTTCCGCTGTCGGAGGCTCTTTCAGTAGAGTGCAGTTTACGCCAGATCTATTGCCAGCAGATATCATCGGTACCATGATTTTCAATTTGAGTAAAAATGAGTTTACTGTTAGAAAAGGACCAATATTTGCAAATTTCGTTTTAGCGGATGAGATCAATAGAGCTCCTGCAAAAGTACAAAGTGCGCTGTTAGAAAGTATGCAAGAGCGACAAGTGACTATCGGAAAGGAGACATTCAAGCTTGATGAACCTTTTTTGGTGTTGGCTACACAAAATCCAATCGAACAAGAAGGGACATATCCATTACCAGAAGCACAGACTGATCGGTTTATGCTAAAGGTGAAAATAGATTACCCAAGCAAAGAAGAAGAAAAGATGATTATCAGAAAGAGCATTTCTGGTGAGACCACACAACAGTTAGATCCAGTTGTCTCTACGGAGCAGATATTGAGGGCCAGACAATTGGTGAAGAAAATCTACATGGATGAAAAAATAGAGCAATACATCATAGACATTGTTTTTGCTACGAGAAATCCTGGAGACTATAAATTAGAAAAGTTAGCGCCGCTCATTTCTTATGGTGGTTCGCCTCGTGCCAGCATTAATCTTGCATTGGCCTCTAAGGCTTATGCATTTTTAAACAGAAGAGGGTATGTCATCCCTGAAGATGTCCGCAACATCTGCAAGGACGTCATGAGACATCGAATTGGAATCAGCTACGAAGCTGAAGCGGAAAACATATCACAAGAAGACATCATCGTTGAAATTTTAAACAGCATAGAAGTACCATAATTGATGGATGCAAATGACATCATAAAACGAGTCCGCAAGATTGAGATCAAAACAAAGGGTCTTAGTAAGCACATTTTCTCTGGAGAGTATCAAAGTGCGTTTAAAGGGCGTGGTATGTCATTCAGCGAAGTACGTGATTATCATTATGGCGACGATGTTAGAAATATAGATTGGAATGTAACAGCCAGAACTGGTAGTTCGCATGTCAAAGTATTTGAAGAAGAAAGAGAACTGACCGTCATGTTTTTAATAGACATCAGTCCATCATCATTCTTTGGGACAGTCAACAGATTCAAAAGCGAAATCAATACAGAAATTTGTGCGACAATTGCATTCTCTGCAATGAACAACAATGACAAAGTAGGTGCGATCTTATTTTCAGATCATATAGAAAAATACATTCCACCGAAAAAAGGGAAATCTCATATACTCCGCATCATAAGAGAGTTAGTGTATCACAGGCCTGAAGGGGTCAAGACTAATCTAGAAGACGCATTAATCTATTTGAACAATGTCATAAAAAAGCGAGCAACTTGTTTTGTGTTGTCTGATTTCCTTACGGAGAATTACGAATCTGCATTAACCATTGCGGCTAAACGTCATGACATTATCGGACTACATGTGTACGACGAAAAAGAAGAAGCATTACCAAACGTCGGCTTAGTACGCGTAAAAGATGCAGAGACTGGTAAAGAAAAAATCATTGACACTTCGTCTAAGAAACTGAGAGAACAATACAATAATTGGTTTAAGAAACATCAGGAATATTTCAAAGATGCATTTACCAAAACGGGATCAGACACATTGAGTATTAAGACAGATGATGATTATGTCAAGTCATTACTTCAATTTTTCAAACGACGAGGCAAGTGATGCGTTTTCTTCTTACATGTATTTTTTTATTCACGTCCGTTATTGGATTACAAGCGCAACTCACCGTTTCTGGCTCATTCAATACAGACACAATTCTAATCGGAGATCCGATCCAGTATACACTTGCGATTAAAACGACGCCAGGTATAAACATTATTTCCATAAGTGAATCCGCGCTTGATTCAATTATCTCAGGTGTGCAAACAGAGATGTTAGCACAGGCGGATACAACACGAGTGCCAGATCCTGTGGTGTCTGATTACGACATCACCTCTTTGGGAAAATGGAAAGACAATGACAACAATAACTTGTTTGATGCTAGCGAATTGTCTTTTGACACCACCACCGCAGGTACAGAATTGTTGCTCGAAAATACCTTTGAGTTGGTTTTCTGGGATCCTGGTCCTCAAGGCTTGCGTCACCCTCAACTGAATTTTCAATTTGGAGATTCCATCTACCAATACCCTTATTCTGGCATGAGTCAAGTGTTTGTTGCACCTCCTTTTGATTTAGCAGAATTGGAAAGTGATTCGATTACAGTAGCAGGATTGAAACCAATCATTACAGAAGGTAAAAACATCAGCGATTACTATTTTGTATTCATCATTATAGGAGCCTTATTAGGTATGGCCTTAATCTGGTTTTTAATAAGTAAGACTAGAAAAAATGCTACTGATGTTGTTTACAAAGAACCAGAAGTCATTAAGCCTGCACATGTGATAGCTTTAGATAAATTGGAAAATTTAGAAAAAGAAGAACTGTGGCAAAAAGGATATATAAAAGAGTACCAATCAAAATTGACCTTTGCAATTCGTGAGTATTTAGAAAACAGATATGACATTCAAGCCTTGGAATCAACCACGGACGAAATAGCAAGAGAACTTAAGAAACAAGAGTTTGCAACGGATGATGAGATAGCATTGAAAGAAATTTTGCAAGTGGCAGATTTGGTAAAATTTGCGAAAGCAACACCCGACAACTCAGTACACGATCGCTTTTTGCATAAGGCAGTAGATTTTGTCAAACGGACAAAGCGAACATTAACTCATTCTGAAGAAGCCATAGAAGAATGAATTATTTATTTCCAAATATCGAATTCGTACACCCTGCATTTCTGGTACTGCTGCTGTTGATACCTATCGTGCCACTATGGCTAAGATGGAAGAAGCGTAAGATGAATACAAGTTTCACCTTGCCAAGCCTGGAGTCCATACAAGATGTAAATACCTTGCGGAGTCGATTGGTGCCATTGATGCCTTGGCTTCGTGGGTTGGCATGTGCTGCTTTTATCATAGCACTCGCTCGACCACAACTTGCATTGAAAGAAGAAGAAGTAAAAGCAGAAGGTATCGACATCATGCTGGTGATGGATTTGTCAAGTAGTATGCTGGCACAAGATTTTAAACCCGATAGACTGCAGGTATCTAAGCGCGTAGCCATAGATTTTGTCGATAAGCGACCTTATGACAGGTTGGGATTGGTGGTGTTTGCAGGAGAGAGTTTTACACAATGTCCGCTGACCACAGACCACAGAGTAGTCAATGATTTTTTGGCTAACCTGCAGTGTGGTTTGCTTGATGATGGTACAGCAATCGGAATGGGACTTGCCTCAGCAGTTAATCGCCTAAAAGACAGTAAATCTGAAAGTAAGATTGTCATCCTGTTAACTGATGGTGTAAATAATGCTGGATACATAAAGCCAGGTACAGCATCAGAGATAGCAAAAGAATTTGGAATTAAAGTATACACGATCGGTGTAGGAAGTATGGGTACTGCTATTTCACCAATCAGCAGACGTGCAGATGGTAAGTACGTATTTGGTCGGGCGAAGGTCGAAATAGACGAAGTGCTGTTACAAAAAATTGCTCGCGATACTGGGGGCAATTATTACCGTGCTACAGATGAACAAAGTTTGGAAGCAGTATATGCTCAGATTGATCAATTGGAAAAAACGGAAATAGATGTCACTGTCTTTAAACGTTACAGCGAAGAATTTAGAAAGGTCTTCATTTGGGGATTAGGCTTTCTATTGTTAGAGGTATTATTAAAATTAACAGTCTTGCGTACATTACCATAAACCGCAAAAAGAGAAATGTTTAGATTCGAATATAGTGAATACTTGTACTTGTTGGCAATAGTGCCAATATTGCTGCTATTTTATTTTCTTTTCACAAGTTGGTTTAAGCAAGAATCCTTGAAGCTGAGTGACGATAAATTATTTCAAAAATTGTCTCCGCATTTTTCATGGACCAAGAAGCATTTGAAGTTTGCTCTCTTATTAGCAGCAATTGCATTTTTATGTATTGCCTATGCCAATCCACAATGGGGAAACAAAAAAGAGAAAGTACGCGCACAAAGTTCTGATGTGTTTATCGCATTGGATATTTCTCAGAGTATGATGGCAGAAGATATATCTCCTAACAGATTGGAAAGAGCCAAACGGCTCACTCAGAATATTGTCAGAAGTTTAAAGGGAAATAGAATTGGTCTTATTTATTTTGCTGGAAGTGCTTATCTCCAAATGCCACTGAGTAATGATTATGCCGCTGCCGAGATATTTGTACAATCTGCCAATACTGGACAAGCGGGTACCCAAGGCACAGCAATAGTAGAAGCCATTGATCTTGCGATGCGAGCATTTGAAGAAGACAAACAATATCAGCGGTCAATGATCATCATTACTGACGGTGAATCCCACGATGGTGAAGCAATTGAGAAGGCAGCAGAAGCGTTGGATAAAGGGCTTGTCATTTTTACTGTAGGCATCGGCACAGAAGAAGGAGGGTTTATTCCTTTTCGGGAAAGAGGGCGAGAAGGATTCAAGCGAGATAAAGATGGTAATCCAGTCAAAAGTGCCTTAAATATAGACCTATTGAAAGACCTTGCGGGTAATGGTGGTGGAGAGTATTATTTGGTGCAGGAAGGCAATCAGATCATCGCCGATTTGAAAACAGAAATAGATCGTTTAGAAAAACAGGAAGTTGAGCAGAGATCGTTTTCGGAGTACGCCAGCTATTTTCAGTACTTTCTAGGTTTTGCGTTATTGCTTTTATTTATTGAATATTTGATTTCGAATCGTGCAAGTCTGTCAAAAGGAAAGTCGATTTTTGAGATTTAGATATGAAGTCATATGTTTTAAAATTAATTTCAATTCAAATGGGTCATGACTAATATAAAGCACAAAGAGAAAATGAAAACATTCACCATATTGCTGATTCTTATAATTGCTAATGTTAATGCAATGGCCCAGTCCGCCCATACCTTTTTGATGGATGGAGATGCATTTTATGAGCAAGGTGATTTTGATATTGCAGAGGAAAAATATAAGAAAGCTTCAGAGAAAAAAAGGACACTAAAAAGCGAATTTAATCTTGGTAATTCTTTATACCAATTAAACAGATATGAAGAAGCAGCCACTCAATTCGAGCGCTCTTCCATCATAGCTTCTTCAGATGATCAGAAAGCGGATGCTCTTTACAACATGGCAAATACATTTCTTCAAGAACAAAATTTAGAAGGTGCAATCGAAAACTATAAGCACGCCATTAAATTAAATCCAAGTGATATGGATGCCAGACGCAATTTGTATTTGGCAAAGTTGATGCAAAAACAGCAACAAGAGCAAGAACAACAACAGCAGCAACAACAAGATCAGCAAAATCAACAGGAGCAAGATCAAAGTCAAAGCGAAGAACAGCAACAACAGGAGCAGCAAGAAAATCAAGATAGCCAGCAACAAGAGCAGCAAGAATCAGAAGAGTCTCAAATTGATAACGAAAATGAAGAAACCGCTGCTGAAGAAACCCAAGAGCTCAATAAAGAAGATGCTGAGAACCTGCTTGAGGTCATAGAAAACGAAGAAAAACGTGTGCAAGAAAAACTACGCAAAGTATCAGGAAATAAAAAGAAACCAGAAAAAGATTGGTAATTTGTAAATATTCATCATGAAACAAATCATCCTTTTGCTATTCGGAATTACTAGTTGGACAACAAGCTTTTGTCAAGCTCAAAGTTTTGCTACAGAAGTAAGTACGGATACTGTGCTTATTGGCAATTATGTTGAAGTGAAATTTGTCTTAGTCAATATAGATGGCAAATTTGAAGCGCCAAGTTTTGATGGTATGCAAATCGTTGGTGGTCCTAATCACGCGAGCAGCATGTCATCCATCAATGGCGATGTTCGCAAACAAAGTTCGTATAGTTACTTTGTCGAACCATTAGAAGAAGGTGAGTTTTTTATTGATCCAGTGTTTATTGAAGCAGAAGACAGGACATGGGAGTCAGACCCGATTAAAATAGTCGTTCTACCAAATCCAGAAGGCATCATACAAAAACCTGCCACTTCCAATTCTTTTAATTTTGATTTTGAATTTGGAGACATGTTTGGTGACAACCCTTTCGGTGACAATCCATTTTTCAATAGGAAACAAGAAATGGAAGATCCAAAAAAGAAACCAAAAGCTAAGGTTAGGAAAATTTGATGAAAGCTATTTTATTCCAATTGATTTTAGCTGCTGTCTTAGCCTTCCCGGCTTTGGCACAACAAGTCACATTTACAGCGGCTGCAAATGCTAAGCAAGTCCCAGAAGGCGGATACTTTGATGTTACCTTTACATTGAACAATGCTGAGGGAGGACAATTTGTCGCGCCGAAATTTCAACATTTTAAAGTAATTGGAGGTCCCAATCAATCGACTCAAATGTCCATAGTCAATGGACATATGACAAGAAAAGTGAGCTATACCTATAGCCTGATCGCTCCTAAACTAGGGACCTTTACTATCGCACCAGCATCTATAGTGGCTAACCGTAAAACCTTAAAATCAAATCCAATAAAAATAGAAGTCGTAAAAGGGAAGAAAGCAGTAGCTGGAAAGAGTGACTCAGACTCCCCCGAAATATTTGTGCAACTCGAATTATCGGACTCTACTGTGTATATCGGCCAGCAAATCACAGCGAAATATGTGCTGTATACCACAAAAGACGTTAGCTCTGTGGATTTTTTGACAGAACCAAGCTATGAGGGGTTCTATAGCAAACGTGTGCGCAATATTGGGGACAAGGCAGAACGGGTAGTTATTGATGGGGTGCAATACACAAGGAAGTCAATTAGAACAATGGCTATATTCCCCCAACAGACGGGTAAATTTACTATCGACGAGGTGTTCTTGAATTTGGGTTTACCTACCCAAGATGGGAGAAGAAATAGTTTCTTTTTTAAGCGAACAACGCCATTCAGAACAAATACTAAGGCAGTAGATATAATGGTTTTGAGTACGCCAGACAATGCACCTGAATCATTCTCAGGAGCAATTGGAAAGTACACGATGTCTGCTCGGATAGATAAAACATCCATAACCACAGATGATGCCCTGACCATGACCATGCAAATAAGAGGAGTAGGAGATGGTAAATTTGTACAAGCACCTCAGCAAGTCAATTCTGCATTTGATATCTATGACCCCAATGTGTTGAAAGATGAGTCCGTAGAACGGGGAGACGCCATACGCGTGGATAAAATATTCGAATACCTGATGGTGCCTAAACAAAAAGGTACGGTCCGTGTCACACCTGAGTTTAGCTATTATGATGTGGATAGTAATGCCTATGTCACCTTGTATGCGAGTGCTTACCGCATCAATGTACTGCAAGGAACTGGTAGCCAAAAAGCCCAAGTGATAGACAAAGATAATTTGGGAGAGTTAGGAAAATATGCTTTTGGTAAATCAACATTGACAAAGGAAAGGAATTTCTTTTTCGGTTCACCACTACATCTCTCGCTTATCGGCTTGCCATTCTTGTCTATGATCGGATTAGCCTTTTATAAAAGAAAACAACTAGCCGAAGCAGCCATAGATCCTAAATTAAAACGTCAATCTGCTGCACAGAAAATTGCAATAGCCCGCTTGCAAGAAGCAAATGCTGAAAAAGAAAAGGGAAATCACAAGGAATTTTTTGCCGAAATAAACAAAAGCATTTATGGGTACATTGCCGATAAGTATGTCTTACCTAAGGCCAATTTGAATAAAGAATATATATCCAACTTACTGGTGAAGAAAGCAAATAGAGAAGATCAGATCCCTGTATTTCACGAAATTCTTGATGCATGCCAAAGAGCAATGTATGCCGGTGCAAGTATTGAGAAAGTAGATGCGATCTATCAGAAATCTATTGACTTAATAAGTACATTAGAAGAAGCATAATTTTATAGTCTTACACCACATTTAGTTGTCACAAGAGTTTACCTTTGCAGCTCAAATTGAAAATGGCATGAAGCGATCCAGAATTAAACAATTATTGCAATCAGAATCTGTTGGTCAAGAAACCACCGTTTGCGGATGGGTGCGTACATTTAGAAACAATCAGTTTATTGCACTCAATGACGGCACAACAGTAAAGCCTCTTCAGGTTGTCGTTGATAGAGACAATACTGATGAAAGTTTATTGAAACGCATTACGACTGGTGCAGCAATTAAAGTAGTAGGCAAACTTGTAGAAAGTCAAGGGAGTGGCCAATCTGTAGAAATCCACGCTGATCGTGTAGAAATATTAGGCGATAGCGATCCTGAAAAATATCCGCTCCAACCTAAACGTCACAGCCTGGAGTTCTTGAGACAAATTCACCATCTGAGATTTCGGACTAATACATTTGGAGCCATATTCCGTTTGAGAAATTCTATCGCTTTTGCTATCCATCAATTTTTTAACGATAGAGGATTTGTTTACATGCATTCACCTATCATCACTGGATCGGATGCAGAAGGGGCAGGAGAGATGTTTCAGATCACCACATTAGATTTAAACAATGTCCCAAAGACAGACGATGGAGCTGTTGATTACAGTAAAGACTTTTTTGGTAAAATGACCAACATCACCGTATCTGGCCAATTGGAAGCAGAACTCGGTGCATTGGCATTCGGTGATGTCTATACCTTTGGCCCTACGTTCAGAGCAGAAAATTCAAATACATCGAGACACCTTGCTGAGTTTTGGATGATCGAACCAGAAATGGCTTTTTCCGACATCAATGACAATATGGATAATGCAGAAGCCATGCTCAAATACGTGATCCAATATTGCTTGGATAATCACGCTGACGATTTGGAGTTTTTGGAGAAGCGATTAGAAAACGAAGAAAAGCAAAAGCCTGCGAATGAGCGTTCTCCAATGCCACTCAGGGAAAAGCTTCAGTTTGTTATTGACAATGATTTCGAACGGCTTACTTACTCAGAAGCTATTGAGATTTTACTGCGATCAAAACCAAACAAAAAGAAAAAATTCCAGTTTGTCATAGAAGGTTTTGGTGCCGATTTGCAGTCTGAACACGAGCGATATTTAGTCGAAAAGCATTTTAAAAAGCCAGTCATTTTGATTGATTATCCCAAAGAGATCAAAGCATTTTACATGCGACAAAATGAAGATGGCAAAACTGTCGCAGCCATGGATATACTTTTCCCTGGTATTGGCGAAATTGTCGGTGGTTCTCAAAGAGAAGAACGACTGGATAAATTGACGACCAGAATGGAAGAGATGAACGTTCCCAAAGAAGAAATGGAATGGTTTCTCGATACAAGACGATTCGGTACTTGCGAACATGCAGGTTATGGACTAGGCTTTGAACGCCTTGTGCAGTTTATCACTGGCATGGGCAATATCAGAGATGTCATTCCTAGTCCGAGATATCCAGGGCATTGTGAATAATTTCTAGGCGCATAAGAGTATAAGAGAAAGAAGATCAGAGTTGTGTATATTAAGATGTACAAATAGTCTAATCTTGACCATTATAACGACGGATCCCTTGGATTTCCAATCTGTGTGCCACTTGCAATGTGGGCGTGTTTGTGAATAATCACAAGTCCCTTGCGAATGGAGTAATGTTCTGTCTCAACATCTTGCAAACTTTCATCTCCTACGATGGTGACATTGTCTCCGATGTTGACATGTTTTTCGATAATGGCATTTCTCACATAACAATTTTTACCAATGCCCATATGAATTTCTCCTGGCGTCATATCCACTGTAAACTGAAATCTGTCGTTGCCCATAATGTACGTGTCTATGATCATAGAGCCTTCGCCAATTCGTGATCTCAATCCGACAATTGTGTTCTGAATAAGTTCGGCATAAATCAAACATCCCTCTGCTATAAAAGCTTCTCGTAATTGAGTACCAAAAATTTTGCTTGGTGGAAGTTGTCGAGATCTCGTATAAATACCAAAATGTTTGTCAAATAAATTGAAAGGAGGATTGGGTTTTGTCAGCGAAATATTTGCTTCATAAAATGAACGGATGTCTCCTATGTCACTCCAATATCCGTCGTATGAATAACTAAAGACTCTCCGTTTGGAGGAGATGGCAGCAGGGATAATTTCTTTACCAAAATCGGTCATGTCTTTATTTTCACCGAGCAATAGCTCTTCTAAGACAGATTTGGAAAAGACATAGATGCCCATAGAGGCTAAATAATGTTTGTCTTGAGCAGCATACTCATCAGGTACAGCAGATTGCCATTTTGGTAAAAGTGAGGCATCAGGTTTTTCGATGAAAGAGGATATTTGTTGATCTTCTGCTACTTTCATTATTCCAAATGCCGTAGCGTCTTCGGCGATTACTGGGATGGTGGCAATGGTTATCTCAGCATTGTTATCTATGTGGGTAGTGAGTAGTTTTTGCAAATCCATTTGATACAACTGGTCTCCAGATAGTATAATGACATATTCTGCATCGCGATGTCTGGTGTTAGGCCAACTTTGTCTGACAGCATCTGCAGTTCCTTGAAACCAGTCACCACTTTCTCTGGTCTGCTCTGCTGCTAATATATCTACATAGCCATTACTGAATGTGTCAAAACGAAAACTATGCGTAATGTGCTTATTTAATGAAGCCGAATTGAATTGAGTCAATACATAAATGCGCTGCAAACCAGAGTTTAAACAATTGGAGATTGGAATATCAATGAGTCTGTATTTTCCTGCAATTGGTACAGCTGGCTTGGATCTGGTTTTTGTCAGCGGATATAGCCGTGATCCTACTCCTCCGCCAAGGATGAGGTTGATTGTTTTTTTGTTTAATTCAGTCGTTAAGGCTCTCATATATGTATTGGTATTTTTTGGATGATGCTTCCCAAGAAAAATCCTCAGCAATGCAATTTTCTCTAAGTTGGTTAAAAAGTTTGGAGTCTTTATAAATAGCTGCAGCTTCTTTTATTCCATCAATGACAGATTTGACAGATAGCTCCTTCAATTTAATGCCAGTGCCGCCAGATGTTTTGTAGTCTTTCACGCTGTCAATCAATCCACCAGTATTGTGTACAATGGGAATGGTACCATAACGCATCGAATACAGTTGGTTAAGGCCACAAGGTTCGTGTCTAGAAGGCATGATTAAAAAATCCGAACCTGCATATATTTGATGCGCTAGGCTTTCATCGTATGCCAAGGTTATGCCAGTAAGACCTGGGTATTGTTCTTTCAGAATCTTAAATTGATCTTCCAGATATGGGTCACCAGTGCCAAGTATGACAATATTGACGTCTGATTGCGTTTGCAATATTTGGTGAGCTGCATAAGCTAAAACATCAGCGCCCTTTTGTTCTACCATACGCCCTATGAAACTGACGATGCAATTCGATGGTTTTACATTAAGCTGTTTGCATAATTCTATTTTGTTGTCTAGCTTGAACTGATCGAGAGATGTGGTTTGTGGTTTTGCTAGATATTTGTCTGTTGCTCTATCCCATATGGTCGTGTCTATTCCATTTAGAATACCAGAACATTTGTGTTGTTCGCTATTGAAGAGCCATTCTAATCCACCCGCATCTTCTTTTAATTCTTCCAGATAACTTGGAGACACAGTAGTCACCCAGTCAGCACATCGAATCGCAGAAGCCAAAGGATTTATATGGTGGTCCCAGTCAAGTAAACCAGATTTCCAATTGTCAAACGCAGCAAGAAGGTATTGCCGATCCCATCCAAATGCCCCTTGATATGCTAAGTTGTGAATAGTGAGTACTGTTTTTAAAGACTGTAAATTTGAATAGTCATAAGAATACTTGATCATAAAAGGAATCAATCCAGTGTGGTGATCGTGAACATGCAATACTGTATAAGGCAAATTGCTGCTACTCAGCCAGATCAATACTGCTCGTTGAAAACACAACCATCGTTCGTCGTCATCAGCAAAGAATCCGTTAGCATCACTATATACACCGTCCCTATCAAATTTACTAGGGATGTCTACGACGAATAGTGTAAATCCAAGGTCGGTGGATGTCAATGTTTGAATTGAAAATTCTATCGTTTGTCCTGGAAACCAAAAGGTGTTTTTAAATATGGTTTCTGTTGTCTGATTACGAAACCAAGCTGTCCCATATTTAGGCATGATGACATCTGCACCAGACAGGTATTTCGGAACAGCGCCTACGACGTCAGCCAAGCCACCTACTTTGGCTGCAGGATAACATTCAGCAGTTACATGCAATACACTCATCTCAGTAGGAAGATAGTAAAAAGAGAAGGAGTGGTGAACATTACAGCCCTACTTTGCATTATTTTTATATAAAGTATATCATGAACGTGCTAATGGTCTGTCTGGGTAATATTTGCCGATCTCCACTTGCAGAAGGGATTTTGAAGCAAAAGTGTAAGGAGAAAGGATTGGATTGGGAAATAGATTCAGCAGGGACTAGTGGTTGGCATGTCGGAGAATTGCCAGATCCCAGATCCATTACGACAGCAAAGAAAAACGGCATTGACATTACAGATCAACGTTCACGGAAATTTGTGGCAGCTGATTTTTCTCATTATGATCTTATTTTAGCAATGGACAGTTCTAATTATCAAGACATCAATAAACTAGCCCCAGACGAAGCATCAAAAGATAAAGTCAAGTTGATTTTAAACTTTGTTTTCCCAGATCAGAATAGACCAGTACCTGATCCATATTACAATAATGGATTTGATCATGTCTATGGATTATTGGACACTGCCTGTGACCGCATCATTGAAAGCTATAGACATATTTGATTTTATGTCACTCAACTTTGTCTGATTCACAGATTTTGGGATTACGTTGTTTGTACAGTTTTACTTTCGTGTAAATGACAAAAGCGCCTCCAGTGTCTGAATCACAGATGCTATTACGAGGCTTTGCGACGCAGATATTGATGAAATGGGCAGTAGTAAATGGGGCGCACACTCTAGTGCGCTGGGTATAAACCACCAAAATCCTAAACCCTATCTTTGGATTGCTGTTTAAATTCAGATCTTATAATACACATATATGTACCATACAGTTGTTTTAGGCGCTT
>CALLFA010000110.1 GCA_937997635.1 uncultured Saprospiraceae bacterium
GTAGCGGGGGCTGGACTTGAACCAACGACCTTCGGGTTATGCGTACCACTACAGTTTTCACTGCTTTCTCTGATTGAGAAATTTGATGGTCTGGACTTTCTCTTCATCCTTTTCCTCTGGGAAGGAGGATGTCTGCCGTTAAGTCTCTACACCTTCCATGCTTAAACATGGCTTGGCTCGGGATTACCATACTAAAGGCTTCCCCGAATTTGACAGAAGTCACTCCAGAATCTCTTCTGAAGCAGCCCAATTTGAAATTAAGTGCCAAGCTTCTCGAAACTCGAATGAACGAGGTTTTCTCTGACGCTTGTTGGCCTCGACTAAGTGTATTTCGCTGCCATAATCGATGAAGATTGCTGCAGGCATAATATAAAACACTTGTAGCTGATCAATGTAAAGGATCGCAAAATCAAAATCAGCAATTTCGTAACTACTTCTTTGTATTTGCTTTCTATTAGTTTTGGTTCTTCGATTATCAACAACATAGTTTTGTGTCGATGAGTCAAACCAAGCAGCTTTAACTTGGACTTTAACTAATGTACCATTTACATCCAACACAAGATCATAAGGCATTCGATCACCTAAAGGTCGCAATACCTCCCATCCATTTTTCAATGATGACAGAATCACCGCCTGTTCTGCGATATCTCCTTTCAATTTTGTGTTGTTCATTAACCCTTATTTCAAAAAAAAATATTAATGCTGAGCCCGACGAGCTACCAACTGCTCCACCCCGCGATATTTCTTTATATACAACGAGCTTCTCCCGCTGTACTGCGGGACTCCACCCCGCGATATTTCTTTAAAGTACAACGAGCTACTCCCGCTGTACTGCGGGACTCCACCCCGCGATATTTCTTTATATACAACGAGCTTCTCCCGCTGTACTGCGGGACTCCACCCGCGATATTTCTTTATATACAACGAGCTTCTCCCGCTGTACTGCGGGACTCCACCCCGCGTTATTTCTTTAAAGTACAACGAGCTTCTCCCGCTGTACCACAGGATTCTATCCCGTTATATACATCATTAACTACTGTTAGTCAATCTGAGTTCCATTTTAATAATGGAAGGACAAATATAGTTACATAATCCGTTTCTTCAAGCGTTTTGGCATGTTTGTGACTAATAAAACTAAATACCAAGAGAAATCTAAATGGTTTTAGATGCTTTGTCAAACTTGGACTTCATATTGCAACCTCATCTCTTTACTCTTCGTCTTCACTATGTACAAAGTCTTTAACAAATGAAACTCATCATCATCTTCGGTCCAGGCGCAGTAGGCAAAATGACTGTAGGTAGAGAACTTGCTGCAATCACTGACCTAAAGCTATTTCATAACCACATGTCACTTGAATTGGCAAATCAATTTTTTGATTGGAGTACAGAATCCTTCAAAAAGATTGACAGGCTTATCCGGTTTGGGATTTTCGAAATAGTCGCGAAGAGTGATGCTCAGGGATTGATATTTACTTTTGAATGGGTGGTGAATGAGCAAACAGAAGAGGACTACATCGATAGCTTGACTGAAATCTTTATAAAGGAAGGTGCAGATATCTGTTTCGTGGAATTGTATGCGGATTTAAATGAACGATTGCGTCGAAATAAATCAGCATTGAGACTTGCTGAAAAGCCCTCGAAGCGAAATACGGCATTTACAGAAAAAATGATCTTAGACAACGAGTCTAAATACCAGTTAAATACAACAGACGCGGATTTGCCTGACAAGGATATACTTAAAATTAACAATACTCATTTATCGCCAAAGGAAGTAGCTATACTGATTAAGGAGCATTATCAGCTTTAGTATGAGTTATATAAAGCCGACTGCTATTTAACTCTTGTTATGGGATTATTATCTTTTATATGTTCTAATTAATTTATAAGCTAATTCTATGTTTAGCAAAGCAGTAAGAATTTGATTCCGCTATCCAATTAGGAAATGAATTCAAATTAAAAAAGGAAAGCTCTTTCGAACTTTCCTTTTCCAAACAGAGATATTTAAGTATTGAGAATTAAATGACGAGTTATCGTCTTAGCTATTTCTTAACTAGCTGGGCCTCCAATTGAGATAGACGTTCTAGAATATGACTATTTTCTTGTTGGATTTGAGTGAGTTGGTTTTTTAACTCCGCATTCTCCGTGACTTGTTCGTCTAATTCACGAATAGCATCAACTAAGACAGGTATAACTGTATTGTATCTAACCATGTAAACACCGTTAGCATTGACCTTGACAGCTTCAGGGATTATTTTGGCTAAATCTTGCGCCAAAAATCCAATAGTCTGAGCTTCATCAATGTTTTCATCATAGATAAATTTGTCTTTGTCTAATTGGTAGGTGACAGTTTTAATTTGTTTCACTTTATCAAGAGAACTTTGGATAGGATTGATGTTCTTTTTAAAGCGAGCATCTGATATCGCAAACCAGTCCAATGCCCACGCATTTCCATGCACACCCAACAGGTATCCTTGAGGTTGTTGATTTATTAATCCGGCATTGCTAAGCACAGAAGCCATTGGTTGATCTGATGGAGGATTTACAGGTCCACCGATACCAACAGGCAGTGGAGCTCCTGATTGATTTGCTATTAAAATCTCTGACTCTGAAAATGGACTCGGTGAAGGCAATACAGGTACTTCGCTTATAGATGCATCTCCGCCTCCAAATGCAAAGGTCAATTGTCGTGCTCTCAAAAGTTGAGCACCGGCGTAGTCAATCTGAGTGCCATCATACAATAAACCACCGGCTGTATCATCACTAAATGTAGCTCCACTTCCAAAATTCAATAGTCGTGCTCTTAATAATTGCGCTCCAGAATAATTGATTTGAGTTCCACTGAATTCCAATCCCATAGCTCCATCATCTGAAAATGATGCTCCGCTTGTAAAATTTATTTCTCCAGTGTTACCAATTCTAAAGCCACTCATATTCAGATTCATAGTAGCTGTATGATTACCTAAATCGTCGCCCATTCCACCTCCACCACCTGGTAAAGTAGCTGGATCAATCCATTGACCTGATCCAAAGGCATCTTGTGACTGTAAAATGTACCCTGGAGTAGCGCCATTTTGAATGACTATTTTTTGCGTTGTTGTTGTTCCTGCAACTCGAGCGTCGCCTTCCACATCAAGATCTCCTTGACCGAATGCAAATCCCAGGAAAAGCTGATAAGTAAGCACTGTAAATAAAATTTTCTTCATAGCATTAATTTTTAAATGAGAACAAGGTTTAATTACTACTCGAAAGGTTCCTACAATTCTTACCTCAATGACACCATTCTTTTTTCAATAGTTGAATAATTGATAAGTCAATGTCTAAATCTGGCTTCCGTACAAGACTTAAAGTTGCACCTTCGTGCCAGAAAGCAAACCTGCACTTGCACCTAGCTGTTTGCTGGACGATAGCTATTCTTTCAGGATTATCGAATATGACCATCTCGTCAGCCGCTCTTGGCGGGCGCTACTCTTCCAAAGAGGAAATTTGCACTCGTCACCCAAAGTTACATGATCAAATAATGTTTGTTGACAGCTATCTTCCTCCTAATAAATCAAATGTTTTTACTACAATTCTTTAGATAAATTTTGTTGAAAAATGAATGCTCTCTTAATTCAGAATTATATTTTGAATGAAAGATAAATTACTGTAATTTTAGGTATTACTTACTTCATGTAACATATACACAAACCTAAAATAATATGGCAAAGAAACGAATTGCAATCAATGGCTTTGGAAGAATTGGACGACTGACATTCAGAAATTTGTGGGAAATGGAAGATGTGGATGTCGTTGCTATCAATGACCTTACAGATAATGCAACACTTGCTCACCTACTTAAGTGGGATAGTGCTCATGGCAAATTTGACCATGACATTAAGTCTACTGATCAAAACATCATGATCAATGGCGATAGGGTAGCGGCTTCTTCAGAAAGAGATCCGTCAAAACTTCCTTGGGGCGAGATGAACATCGACACAGTCATCGAATGTACTGGCGTTTTCAGAACGGCAGATGGCGCTAAAAAACACATCGAAGCAGGAGCTAAAAAAGTGGTTATTTCTGCACCTGGTAAAAGTGATGGTATAGAAACAGTTGTACTTGGTGTTAATAGTGGAAATATAAATGATGAATCGACTGTTTATTCAAATGCAAGTTGTACGACGAATTGCCTAGCGCCAGTTGTGATGGTTTTAGACCAAGCATTTGGTATCCAAAAAGGATCGTTGACAACCACTCATGCATACACGTCTGATCAAAGAATACAGGATGCGCCGCACAGCGATTTGAGAAGAGCAAGGGCTGCTGCTTATAACATCATACCGACGACAACAGGTGCAGCATCTGCTGTTGGTAAAGTGTATCCACCAATCAAAGATAAATTGTTTGCTATCGCCATTCGTGTTCCTGTCATCACAGGTTCTATGATTGAATTGAATGTTATTTTAGATAAAGAGCCTTCAGTGAAAGAGATAAATGAAGAATTCGAAAAGGCTGCAAATGGACATATGAAAGGTGTGCTAGAATATTCAACTGATCCGTTGGTGTCAACTGATATTGTTGGAAATAAGCACTCTTGTATTTTTGATTCATTGATGACACAGACAATTGGTAATCTTGTGAAAGTTGTTGCTTGGTACGATAACGAAGCGGGTTACTCAGCGAGACTTGCAGAGCTCGTTGCAAGAGTTTAATTATTTTAAAGTTATGTAACTTTACAGGATAAATGCATCCTTTTGCAGGAATGTAAATCATAAAATAAGCCCGCGGTATCCCATCGTGGGCTTTTATTTAAAAGTGATGTTTAACTTGCATCATAAATCATTTCATAAAAAATAAAAATCCTACTCTATGGATCAGTTTGACTTTAATAACCAACGAGTTCTCATGCGTGTTGATTTTAATGTGCCGTTGGATGACAAACACAACATCACCGATGACACCAGAATTCGAAAGGCAGTCCCTACTATACAGAAGATCATGGAAGCAGGTGGTGCTGTTATTTTAATGTCACACCTTGGCAGGCCTCAGAAAAAATTGAAGGAGGATGGAACCGTTAACGTCGAGAAATTTACGCTCCGTCATATTGTGCCTCACTTGTCAAAAGTACTAGACACAGACGTCCAGTTTGCCAGCAATTGTTTTGGTGCAGAAGCGAAAAGCAAATCATTTTTGCTGAATCCCGGACAGGTCTTGTTATTAGAGAACACGCGTTTTCATAAAGAAGAATCTAAGGGAGAAGAAATCTTTGCAGCTGGTTTAGCTCAGTGTGGCGATATCTTTATTAATGATGCGTTTGGTACAGCACACAGAGCGCATGCATCTACCACTGTTGTCGCCAGTCATTTTAAGCCAGAACAAAAAGGTTTTGGCTTGTTGATGAAAACAGAATTAGCAAATGCGGACAGAGTATTGAACAGTCCTGCTCGACCATTGACTGCCATACTAGGTGGTGCGAAAGTGTCCGATAAAATAAAATTGCTAGATAGATTGACGGAGCTTTGTCAGAATATTATTGTTGGTGGTGGAATGGCCTATACCTTCGCGAAAGCAGCAGGTGGAACAGTTGGTAATTCTCTTTGTGAAGATGACTATCTGGAATTGGCTAATGAGATTGTTGCCAAAGCTAAATCAAATGGGGTAGACCTTTACCTGCCAACAGATACTGTTATCGCAGATGATTTTAGCAACAGCGCAAACACCAAGATTGTACCTACGGGAGAAATTCCTGACGGGTGGGAAGGCTTAGACATTGGACCAGAAACGAGAGAAAGATTTGCTAAAGTCATCAAAAACTCCAAAACCATATTATGGAATGGCCCGCAAGGCGTTTTTGAATTTGATAATTTTGCTCATGGGACAGATGCCATTGCGAATGCCGTTGCAGCTGCCACAGATAATGGCGCGTATAGTTTGATCGGTGGTGGTGACTCCGTTGCTGCCATCAATAAGGCTGGACTTGGAGACCAAGTGAGTTTTATCTCGACTGGCGGAGGAGCGATGTTGGAATATTTGGAAGGCAAGACATTGCCTGGGGTAAAAGCGATTACAGGTTAATATCAGACATCTGCTTATCTCTAAGTATGTTTACCATTCATATAATAGCCTGAGATCAAAAAGATTGAGCATTCCAATAGATGAGTCTGCAAGATTTAATCCAATGATCACGTTAGTATCTAAAATCTGTAAATCATTTATTTGACAAGAAACTATTCATACATACCTAAGAAACTTCCTCATACAATTCTGATCACAGGAATAATGAGGATTTTCTATGTTGGTGTACTTGTGTGCATTGGGTCTGCCATTTATGCTCAATCCTTCCCAACTGGCGGAGCAGGTGCACCTCCTGGGTTACAATCTCAACAGTTCGGACCCATTGAGGTTGATACGTCTCGTGTCTATTATTTTCACATTGATGCTGTAGATGCAAAGCAAGAATTCAAAGATACTTTACTGAATGAATTTCACGTCTATAGTCCTATTGAAAAAGGGCCATTGTACGGTCAATCTCTTGGCAATCTAGGTTCCTCCTCAAGACCTTTAATTTATGCAATTGATGATCATCGAAAGGGATTGGATTTTGGCTATCATCAATACGATCCCTATGTGCAGGGTAGGCAACAGTTTCAATTAATCCAATCAGAGAAATCTGTCAGTCATTTATTTTTTTCCTCTTTCGGCCAACAGGATTTTTTAATAAAAGCTCAGTTTAGTCGACCTTTTGCAAACAATGTGCAATTGACGCTTGATTATACACGCGTGCTCCAACAAGGATTTTATGAGTCCCAGAATACTCGACTGACAAACCTTGGTATGAGTATCTCTAAACGGACGGATAATCGCACATGGATTTTCACGGCTATTTCGAATGCAGACAATGAGGCTCATAATGGAGGGATTCAGAATCCAGCAGATTTAAATAGTGATTTTGCAGAATTCCGAACCAATATCCCAACGTCCATAAGTGAAGGTCAGACAAGAAATGCAACACAAGAATATGCCCTTAATAATTACTTCAATGTAAAGCGATTTGAAGGAGTGCAGTTCAGACATGAAATCGCATTTGAGAGAGGTTCGTTTAAATACACGGATGATACGTCAGCCAATGAAGAATTTTATGGTGACTTTTTAAACGACGACAGAGGCATCCGATCATTTGTCGAATATTCAAGCTGGAAAAACTCGTTATGGGCCTCTTTACGTTTAAATAAATTTGACTTGAATGTTGGATTTAATTATAGCTTTTACAACATTAATTTGGAAGCAAGAAGAGAACGAATTCATGATCTTGGCTTAATTGGGGATGTAGTTTTTGATATTGGAAAGAGATTTAATTTAACTGGTGATGCTTATCTGGGTGTAGGAGAAAATGTAGGTGAATATACGGTTAATGGTTATCTAACGGGTAAGTTGGTAGAAGGTGTCAGTCTGAAAGCCTTTGGTACAATGCAGCGTTATCGGCCATCTATTTTGAAACAAGAAGCATACATCAATCAGCAAGTCATTTGGGATAACGATGGCTTTAGTCAGCCTTTAGAAAATGAGATTGGAGGTACATTAGATTTGACCAGATTTGGTATTGATGTGACTGTCAAACAACTGATACAAACAAACCCGATTTTCATCAATCAACAACAGCGCCCTGAACAATTTGATGGCTCAGTATTAATCACTCAATTTTTATTCAACACAAAACATAAGCTGCTGTTTCTTAATGTGAAAAATCAAATTGGTATTCAAAATCTCACAGAAAATATTTGGCAGTTGCCTTCATTTTTATCTGAACACGAAGCATACCTAGAAGGCTTTATTTTTAAGAAACGCATGTTTACTCGATTCGGTGCAAGATTAAGAACAGCTGAAGCATATACACTAGCGGGATTTTCACCAGTACACGGTTATTTTCATCAAAGAGAAGGAATTGATGAACCGTTTTTTTGGCAAGCAGATGCCTATCTTTCATTTAAAATAGACAGATTCAGAGCATTTATTCGTGCAGAGAATTTAAGTCACGCTTTTACAGATGACGTATTTTTTCTGACGAATTTATATCCGATTTTTGATTTTAAGATCCGCCTAGGAGTTGCTTGGACCTTGTACAATTGATTATAAAGTAGTCGTTGCAGGCGTCCCGCCTCAACAAAGTTGGTGACCAAAAATGAAGTATAAGGTTAAGGTGATTAGACCAATCGAGTCATTGTAGGCGTCCCGCCGCAACCAAGCCAGTGACCAAAATGAATAATAAGGTTAAGAGATTAAACTAATCGAGTCGTTGCAGCCGTCCCGCCTCAACACATCACCCTTTCTCGCCTCAACAAATCACCCTTTCACGCCTCAACAAATCACCCTTTCACGCCCCAACAAATCACCCTTTCAACCCTTTCAATACCTCCTGATTTGGCAGTTCATTAAATCCCATATTAAACAGCGTAAAGCCAAAAATATCCGCATACTGTTCAATGGTTTTACTCACAGGCGTACCCGCACCATGACCAGCATTTGTTTCGATACGTATCAGAGTAGGATTGTTACCCGCTTGCTTCTCTTGCAACTCTGCAGCAAATTTAAAACTGTGTGCTGGGACAACTCTATCGTCATGATCGCCTGTAGTTACGAGTGTGGAAGGATAATGCGTTCCTTCGTTTACATTATGCACTGGCGAATAAGCGTTGAGGTATTCGAACATCTCTTTGCTTTCATCCGCTGTGCCATAATCATAGGCCCAACCTGCACCGGCGGTAAAGGTATGATAACGCAACATATCCAGTACACCAACTGCAGGTAGTGCAACTTTCATTAAGTCTGGCCGCTGAGTCATCGTTGCGCCAACCAATAATCCACCATTACTGCCACCTCTAATCGCTAGATACTCAGATGAGGTGTAATTTTCTCCAATTAGATACTCTGCAGCAGCAATAAAATCATCAAAGACATTTTGCTTTTGCAGCTTTGTACCTGCATCATGCCATTTCTTACCGTACTCACCACCACCACGAAGATTTGGTACAGCATAGATGCCTCCTTGTTCTAACCAGATGGTATTTACGATGTTAAAAGAAGGTGTAAGACTGATGTTGAAACCGCCATACGCGTAAAGTAAAGTTGGATTTGTGCCATCAAGTTTGAGTCCTTTTTTATGTGTGATGATCATGGGAATCTTTGTGCCATCTTTAGAGGTATAGAATACTTGATTTGATTCATAATCATCTGGATTAAAGTCAATATCTGGCTTCCAATATTCACCATAGTTTCCAGTTTCGACGTTGTATTTAAATGTAGAACCAGGTGTTTTGTAATTTGTAAAACTAAAATAGAATTCCTTGTTTTCTCTCTTTCCCCCAAAGCCACTCGCGCTTCCAACACCAGGCAGTTTCACTTCTCTTATCAGTTTTCCATCGTAATCATATTGGAGTACTTTAGAAATAGCATCTACCATATATTCAGCAAAGAAGTAATCTCCACCTGTATTTGGGCTTAACACATTTTCTGTTTCTGGGATGAAGTCTTTCCAATTTCCAACACCAGGATTTTTTGCATCAGTTGTCACAACCTTGGTATTCGGCGCATCCCTATTTGTTTGCAAATAGAGTGTCGAACCGTTGTTTTCGATAATATAAGTATCGCTGTCTTCATCATCAACAATTGGAATGAACTGTCCATTTGGCTGTTGTAAATCTTTCAAGAAAAGTTTATTGCCTGAAGTAGAATTAGATGCAGTGAGTTGAAGGTAACGCTCATCTTCTGTCAGACTGACTCCAATGTATCTATGCTTTTCTGATGCTTTCCCTCCATAGATCAACTGATCTTGCGACTGAGGAGTACCTAGTTTATGATAGTATACTTTATGTTGATCTGTCTTAGCAGATAGTTCACTACCTTTTGGTTTGTCATAGCTTGAATAATAGAAACCATCATTTCCTTTCCACGATATACCACTGAACTTTATATCAACTAAGGTATCTTCTACGATTTCTTTATTAGCCGTATTTATAACAAGGCCTTTACGCCAATCACTGCCTCCCTCAGAGATGAGGTATGCTGCCAGCGAGCCGTCTTTGGTAAAACTCAAACCAGCTAATGAAGTTGTCCCATCTTCAGAAAACGTATTGGGATCTAGAAATATTTCTGGCTCTTCATCTCCTTTACTTTGATAAAGGACATATTGATTTTGGAGGCCATCATTTTTATAAAAATACGTATGATCACCTTCCTCAAATGGAGCACTTACCTTCTCATAATTCCAAAGCTTTTCAAGTCTATTCTTGATTTGTTCTCGATAAGGGATGTTGTCCAAATATCCAAAGGTTACTGTATTCTGTTCAGCTACCCATGCTTCCGTTTCTTCACTCCGATCGTCTTCTAACCATCTGTATGGATCTTTAACTTCTGTACCAAAATATGTTTGTGTGGAGTCTGCTTTTGCAGTGGTCGGATAATTCACTGTGATGGCTTCTTTTTTCATGTCTTCTCCGCAAGAGTATAGGAATAAAGCAATTAAGAATACAAGTAGTACTTTTTTCATTTTAAACAGTTTAAGTTGCTTAAAAGTACTATAATTCTGATTAGTTATCTGGCTGCCTCATTTTTTGAATAAGACTATTTGGTTATATACCCAACGGATTTGCGTCACACTCAAGTGCGCTGGGTATAACAAGACCTGTCAACAAAAATGCTGACAGGTCTGTAAGATTTTAAGTTTTTAAGAGGCCTATTTTTTTGTCAAGTCACGAACGAGAGACTTTAGCTCTTCAATTTGTGATTGCTGATTTTCAATTAAAGCTTGTTGCTCTTGTACTGCTTGTGTGAGTACAGGAATGAGTTGGATATAATTAATCCCTTTCAATTCTGTCTGGACACCATCCATTTCTGTAGTTGTGGAATGAGAGACTAATTCTGGCAGGACAGCTTCCAATTCTTGAGCCACAAATCCATATTGTGTACCTGTAGGGAAATCTAATTTCTCAAAATCATCATTTGCAAATTCATAATGAACAGGACGCAATTGCTGAATAAGAGCAGACGCATTTTCAATCTGATTGATGTCTTTCTTTGTTCTGATATCGGATACACCCACAATTTCACCTGTCATGCCGATATTGCCATTCACTTGCAATTTGTGACCAGGATTATTGGTGCCAATACCTACATTGCCAGAACCACTAAAATATGTATTTGATCCTGTAATCGCCCATGGTGATGCACTGCCACCTCCAGATAAAGACACCCAACTACTCCCTATTCTTCCTTCAAAATCAGAACCGGTATATCGAATTGTACCTGCGCCATTACCGGTAGAAGTCCCTATTCTGATGCCGCCATTAATATGTAATCGTTCTGCAGGAGCTGTAAGTCCTATTCCTATATTTCCATTATTTGTGACTCGCATTCTTTCTACATCGTTTGCATTTAGTGCCACATATGATTCTCCATCCATAATTATGGCACCACTTACTTCATCATTCACAATAAACATGTTGTTGCCATTATAGCCAATTGCAGCTTTTGTGACACCAGCTTCATCAAATAAATAACCTGAGCCTGCCGGGAGAGTAACGTTCCCTTCGACATCTAATGATTCAGAAGGCGCACTTGTACCTATACCTACTTTCCCGTCATTCTTGACGTACACCCTTGAAATATCATTTGTGTTTATTCTTACTTCTCTCTCACCATCAATGTAAATGTCTCCATTTGTCTCATCATTTTCCAAAAGCATATGTGTACCAGTATAATACAAATAAGCCTTTCTCGTACCACTTTCTTCAAATTGAACATATTCTGCTCCATCCAGGCGAATGTCTTGGGTAATAAACATTCTACCATTAATGTGAAATTGTTCTTGTGGATCTCTCACGTTTATACCAACATGACCTGTAGAATTTTCGATTGATAAATGTGCAAAATTTTGATCTGTATCTGGAAGGACATAGAGCCTATTGTCTAGCCAACTGTACAACATTCTCATATTCGTGGAATTTGCAGAATTTCTCCAGTGGAGTCCAGATTCTTCTCCTGCGCCAGGCGTGGCAGTGCTCAATTTAAATCGTAAAAATGGATTCAGCCCTGTGATTTGGCTATCTCCAAATACTTCTAAGGTTTCACTTGCTGTAGTCAAGCTGCCAACAGATAATCTACCACTGGACATTCTGGCTTGAGCAGATAGATCTATTATAAATATGGTTACTAATATAAGTGTGTATAAATATTTCATTGTTTTAATTTTTAGGGTTATTGTTCTGTTGTTTCGTTTGTTATTGTATAAATTCCTTTGGTTTCTATAGCATCAGCTGTCATGACACCATCAGGTGCTGCCTGCCTACCTGCTGGACAATCTGATTCATTTCTTATATAAACATTTGCACTGCCATCAACTTCAAATCCATTAGTTAGATCAACTCGATTACCACCATCTAAATTGACAACTGTTGCTTTGGTTGAACTGTTATCATAGATCCCTGCTGATGATGTTACAGCATTATCAGCAAAAAACATTTCAGCTGTATTTGTGACATTTACACTGTGGGTGGAGTTGATTGAGCAAGGAGTATCGAGCCAATCTTTTAATCGACGTCGCTTGCCTGATCCATCGTCCCATGAGTCAGAAAATTTACCATAATAGCTTCTATCGTCTTCTGGATCTGCACATTCTGGACCAGCAGAACAGAGAATCGGTCCAAGATCAGTCCCGCCCCATAATTGACCAATCACTCGACCATTATTATCAAATAATGCTGAGCCAGAAGAACCTCCTTCGGTAGAACTATACTGACCACCACCATGATTGAATACGACATTCCATGTTAAATCAGGATCACAGAAAGCATTGCTGCCTGGTGTTTGACTAAATAGTGAAATTTTCTTGATATCACCGGCAGGATGGTGAATACAGGCACCTCCCGCTCCAGGACTAGTTGTCGCTGACCATCCTAAATATGTAGGATTATATCCAGCATCTCTAAATGGGTCTTCAAGTAACCAAAATAATGCAAAATCTGAATCTGCTTTATTGGCGACAACCATTGCTCCTGAGCTCGTGATGGAAGCGGGCTCAGTACTAGGGTTACTACAGCCTGAAGCTTCGTAATCCCAATAAAAGATAGCGGTTACATTATTTGTACCTGTTGCATCATACGTATCATCTATGCAATGATTAGCTGTCAAATAATATGGTTTGAATAGACCTCCTTCAGTTGCTGTTAATAATTGGCCTGTACAAAACCCTGCACCGTCAGAGAAGGTTATTAACATACGAGAAACTCCACGTTTATTGGTTTGCCAAGGATTACCATCTGGACAATTAATGTTTACTTGGCAGGCTCCTGAATCATTAAACCCTTTATACCTCTTAACTTGATTTACATCTCTATAAGCGAGCAGTACTCTTGATATAGAAATAATACCAGGATGCTCTACAGCATTTGGTTCAAAATATTCTAGGGTTATACTGGAGCCATGTATCAGCTCTGTCAAGAAGGTACCAGGCATTTTCAATGAACCCTTATTATTTCTTGCAGTATAAGCACCGACTAGGTGACTCCTATCTTGATTGTACAAGTGAAGAGTTGCGCCGATAGGTAAATGAAATAGGTCATATTCTAAAATGGTAGCTAAGGCATTAGTCGATTCGATTTTAAATCTCCATAACCTACCGTTTTCTAATTTTTGCCAACTACCATGACTGTTCATGTTTATATTCGTTTGGCGCGGAACAGCAATACGAAGATCTCTTGTTGAAGATTTGTTTTGTCTATCTTCTTCTGCAATTCTGTCAAAATTAAGTGGGGTTACATTAAGACTAATTATGTCATCATTTTGTAATTGTAGCATAGTACTTTTAGGTGGAATTTTCTCTTTTATTTGAGCATAAATTCCATTTGATAAAATTATAGATAATACTATAATCATAGCCATTGAAAAACGAGGGCTTTTCATAAATTGATTTAATGGTTAAAAATATTTCAAGCATGTATTAACTACACATGCATATACTTTGTGTATAGTGTATTAAAGTGGAAGTTTAATGAGCACTAGTCCACAATTGCGTGGAATTCCTGAGCGATATCTGTTGCAACTTAGTTGAGTAATTTTATATTGACAAATTATACGAAGAAATGCGAGCAATAATCACTATAAATAGGGAGGAAAATCACCATTTACAGGGAGGCTGCAATTTGGTAAAATGTAAGGTATTCGCCTGAAGGTCTACCAGCTGTCCAAAACTAATGGGTGGCTAAGGAGTCACGCCTTAGCGGGAGAAGGATGAGTGTCAAATGTACAGACGGACACATATACACATGTCTACTAAGGATAGCTTTTAAATTCAGATATAATTGCTTATTTTGAAGTCTAAATATAGATCACAATGAAAAAATTATCATTCTTTTTCGTCCTTTGTTGCTTATTCGCAACAGCATCTGTCCATGCACAAACTAAAGCTTGCTCAAAAGCGGATGTCGCAAAATGCGCGAAAGCTGCGGGTATATCAATGGCAGAATGTGCGAAGAAATGTCCATTCGCAAGTGCGTTTATAGATAGAGATGAAGAACAACAGCTTGTTGATGCAAATCCCACGACATTAACAACAGAAGAAAAATCAAGAGTTGCTTCAGCTTTAAAAGAAAAAGGAGAAATAGGTTTAAAAAATTATAAATGTGCAGCTTCTAAGGCAAGTTGCTCAAAGTCAAAAGCAAAAGCCTCTAACGTAGCTGTGCTTGCTACAAGTACTAAGAAAAAGGCTGTTAAAGCATAAAAGGATACAAACACATTTTTGTTTTATACTTCTTGTTAAGAAATAAATGCAGTAGTCTGAATAAGATTACTGCATTTTGTTTTTGAATACTTATTGTCCTGTTCAAACATTTACTATCTTAATCGATCAAAATTCTACACACATGAAAAATTCTTTCAACAGACGTTCATTTGTTAAAACCTCTGCAATCGCCGCAGGAGCTGGAATATTCATTCAAGATGAATTAAAGGCCAAAGCTTATATCGATGGCGACGATGCCATTAAAATAGGTTTAATTGGTTGTGGAGGAAGAGGTACAGGAGCCATTACCCAAGCTCTTAAATCTGGACAGAATGTCAAGTTAGTTGCCATGGCGGATGCCTTTAGAGACAACCTTGATAAGTGTTACAAGCAAATTACAAATCCAGAATATAAAGATTGGTCGAGTGACAAAGCAGATAATCTGAATGATCGTATTGATGTTCCAGAAGAACATATGTTTGATGGTTTTGATGGATATAAGAAAGTGATTGAATTGTGTGATATTGTTATTCTGACCACACCACCAGGATTTAGACCAATCCATTTTGAAGCTGCCGTGAATGCTGGTAAACATATTTTTACAGAGAAGCCTATGGCTGTCGATGCGCCTGGTATTCGCCGCGTTTTAAAAGCTGCTGAAACAGCAAGGCGTAAAAAACTAAATGTTGTTGTTGGTTTGCAGCGACATTACCAGAAAATCTATACAGAATGGATTGACGCTATACACAATGGTGCCATAGGAGATATTGTTACTTCTCGTGTCTATTGGAATAGTGCTGGTGTATGGGTGAGAGAGCGACAGGAAGGCCAGACAGAAATGGAATATCAAATGCGAAATTGGTATTATTTTAACTGGCTTTGCGGAGACCACATTACCGAACAGCACATCCATAATCTCGATGTCAGTAACTGGGCAAAACAAGCGTATCCAGTGAGAGCAATGGGAATGGGCGGTAGAGAAGTGAGGGATGGATTAGACCACGGTGAGATTTTTGACCACCACTTTATCGAATATGAATATGCCGATGGATCGAGAATGTTTAGCCAGTGTCGTCACATTGAAGGTTGTGCAAGTCGTGTCAGCGAAGCATTCCATGGTACCAATGGTACTGCACCTAAACCCGGTGTATTAAAGACAATGAGTGGCCATTCAATCATGAATTATGATGATGAGAATGACCCAAATCCATACCAATACGAACACGATCTGCTATTTGAAGCTATTGCTAATGGAGAATATAAGTACGATGATGCAGATAATGGAGCATACGCAACCATGACCGCAATTCTAGGCCGTATGGCAACTTACTCTGGTAAAATAGTGGAATGGGATGATGCGCTTAATTCGGAGATAGATTTATCTCCAAAAACATACGCTTGGGATGCCAATCCGCCTGTCATGCCTGATGCGAATGGCAGATACCGTATAGCTGTGCCAGGCCAAACCAAAACAGTATAAAACAAGAATGAATAGACGAACATTTATTAATACCTCTATCTTAAGTTCGGCTGCAATAGCCACAGGTTGTGCAGCCAGATCGGCGAACTTATTAGCCAATGAAGCGTCAGTAATTGCACCATTCAATTTAAAATTTGCTCCTCACCTAGGCATGTTTAAGCACCACGCTGGCGAAGATCCAATTGACCAATTGAACTTCATGGCTGATCAAGGATTTGTCGCATTTGAAGATAACAATATGCGAACTCGAGAAGTAGCCTTGCAAGAAAAGATGGCTTCTGTGATGGCGAATCGGGGCTTAGAAATGGGCGTCTTTGTGGCACATAAAATATACTGGAATGAAGCGACTCTTGCAAAAGGAGATGACGAGTCAAGAGCAGAATTTTTGGATTACATCACTAAAGCTGTTGATGTTGCTAAGCGTGTCAATGCTAAGTGGATGACCGTTGTCCCTGGTCATGTAGACTTGCGCCAAGACATGGGTTACCAAACATCGCATGTCGTTGAGACATTGAAACAAGCTTCAGCTATATTAGAGCCACATGATTTGACAATGGTGTTGGAACCTCTCAATTTCAGAAATCATCCTGGTCTATTTTTGACAAAAGCTGCACAAGCCTATCAGGTTTGCAAAGCAGTGGATAGCCCGTCATGCAAAATATTGTTTGATATCTATCACCAACAAATACAGGAAGGTAATTTGATTCCAAATATGGAAAAAACTTGGGACGAAATCGCCTATATCCAAATAGGAGACAATCCTGGAAGAAAGGAACCGACGACTGGTGAGATTAATTATCAGAATGTATTCAAGTTTGTGCATGAGCAAGGCTTCTCTGGTGTTTTGGGTATGGAACATGGTAATTCTGAAGAAGGACTTGATGGAGAAAAGAAAGTGATCGCAGCCTACCGGTCTGTTGATGTTCCTGCTAAAAATTAATAGACAAAGACATCAAACAAGCATTAATCATATACGGATCACTAGCTCCTGGTGAAAGTAATCATGATGTCATTAGTGATATTGACGGCGAATGGATAGAAGCAACCATTATTGGAGATATCGAAGATAATGGATGGTCGTCTCGGACTGGCTATCCCTGTTTTTTATCACACACTCAAGTAAGAAAGGAATATAATGTAAAAGTGTTTCTATCCGATCAATTGCATTTGTATTGGGATAGAATTGATGAATTTGAAGGGACGGAAGCCTATAGGCGGATACTGTGGGGCTACGTAGATGCGTCTGGCAAATCGCATAAAGGACACATTTATGCAAAGGTGATTGCTCCATGACTACACCAAATAATGATAGAGGATTATAGATTGATTGAGGTTTTCTTACTTATTCGTGCCAGCATAAATTATATTTGGATTCAATTTTAATTTAAACAAGAAACAAATCAACTTACTATGAAGAATTTTTACAACTGCTTACTTATTATAATGTGCATATTGAGTGCTCAGCTTTGTTCATATGCTCAGTGTACACAAGGCCCTTTTGCTGTCGATCCAGCTTCGGCTAGTATTTTGCCTTGCTCACCAGGTACAACAGACCCATGCTTCCCATTCACATCCCGTCAGGAATTTCAAATAAGTGTACCAGCCGGTATGCAGGTTTGTTATGAGATTCCAAATGATGAAATTCGTTTTTCTATGTGCAATACAACTCAAGACGATACCTTTATAACCATTTTTGATGCATTTGGAGATGTAATAAGTTCGAGTGATAATGTTTGTGGCTTACAACCAAGTCTTACACTAAATACAACTCTTGGAGATATAATCTGTATACAAGTAGAATCAGTAACTGGAGGAATTTGTGATGGGACAGCATCAATGAGTTCTAGTTATAATGTAGATATTACCTGTATTTCCAATTATGTACAAGAATTTAATGATGCCATTACGTGCCAAAACGTTGGGTTTAATGAAATACAAACTTTCACTTCTGAGACTGGATTAAGTTTTTCAGACATAGATCCAAATCCTTATGTATTTAATGTAGGAACTGATCCTGAGCTTTACACAACTGGTTCGATAACAATCTGTACACAAGGTGATTTTACTAATGATGAGGAAATATGGGAACTATTAGATGAGAATGGAAATTGTTTTGGTGGTATTGGTGGAATTCCTGATGCTGGTTGTGATAATGGCCCATTTTGTACATCTATTAATTTTGATGCATCTGAAGTTGCCGATTTGGTTGCAGATGGTATGGTTTCCTTTGCAGTGATTGCTCAGGACGATATTAATACTAACTGCGATTCTGTCTTTGTATCTTTGGAATTAAACCTATGCAGCATGCCTCCAATACCGACAATGGGTGAATGGGGATTACTCTGTCTTGGGCTTATTCTATTGTGCATTAGCATTGTTGCTATTAAACAAAGACATGTTGTATTGATAAATAAGGAGCTGTAGGACTTACATTCAGTCTCGGAAATATTGCATGTCATCAAAGAATTAGATATTCCTATGAAAGAACATGTTGCATTCAGAAAGTGTGTCCCAGAAGATGTGCAAGATGTGGTCCCCTTAATCTATTCATCAGGGCCCGCAGCTTTTTCATTTGTCTTTACCAATAAAACCAAATCAGCAACAGATTTTCTAGAATATGCTTTTCGACAGAAGGGTGGTGAGTTTAGTTATGACAATCATTATGTGCTTTTGTTAGATGATCAGATTGTTGGTGCAGGTTCCGTGTTCGACAGCAAACGCGCCAAAGGATTTGCGACATCTGATGGCTTCAACATCATCAAATTCTATGGGTTACAGTCTTTAGCTGTATTGCGGAATGGTTTGAGAACGGAGAAGGTCATTCAAATACCAAAAACTAATGAAATCAGTATCGCACATTTGGGGATCAAACCTGAATTAAGAGGGCAGGGGCTTGGTACTCAGTTGATAGACTTTTTAATGAAGGAATCTCATGCTGGTCAGGATGAAGTTTTTGTCTTGGACGTGTCAGAAGAAAATCCTAAAGCAAAATCGCTATATGAAAAATTGGGTTTTAAAGTAACAAAGGTCGAAGAGTCCACAATGAAAAATTACTATGGACATGTTGCCAATCATTTTCGAATGGCGTTTAATGGAAAGAGAATTCGATATGATCTTAGTTGAACGTGCCAGCCTGCCGTAGGCAGGCAGGCTTGATACTTGAACTTGAATTTACCACTTGAACTTGAATATACTTGAGCACAAAAAAAGCCCATGGCATCAACCACAGGCTTTTTCAACTATTTCTATTCTATGTATTTTCTCTTATCTCAAAATGGATACGTTGCCTTGGTCTTGGAAAGTTTCTCCATTTGTACATGTTGCCATCAACCAATAACCGTAGGCATCTGATGGTAATTCATCTCCAGTGTTTTGCCATCTGCCATTCCAGCCTTCATCTATGTTTTGTGTTCGGAACACTTCACGGCCCCAACGATCGAAAATCGTAAACTCAAGTGTTTGAATGGCATTGCTTCTAACAAATAAGACATCATTGACGCCATCACTATTTGGAGAGAATGAATTTGGTAAAAAGATACCAGCACCATCGCAAGAAGCTGGTGTGACGGTTACTGTTGTCATATCAGTAGCCGTACAACCAAACATATCCGTTACTGTGACTGCGAAATCAGTGGTCTCCATCAACGTTACATCAAAGTCACCATTTGTTTCTCCAGTATTCCAAATAAATATAGGACCATCAACATTCGTTTGTGCAGTTACTGTCACATCTTCTCCTTGATTGATACCGTCAGCAGGATCAGTGACGATTGTGACTGATGGGTCAGAAACAATTATTGGAATCGTAACCGTCATTTCACAACCGATGGTATTATTTAGTACTCTCAGTGTTAATTCCTTACTTGTCGTAGCATTGATCACAGGGTTTGGCGTATCGCCACCTGACACTATACAGTCGTCTGGCGCCCATTCAAAAACAAGATCATCAGTGCTATCTACAGTTACAGAGATTGGTGTATCATCTCCTGCGCAAAATCCTTCTGGTATACCTTGACCTTCACCTACTAGGACAGTAACTCCTATCGGACAGTTATCATTTGGATCTAAAGGATCAGTACCATTCTCACATTCAGTGGCATTATCAACACCATCTCCATCACAATCTAAGCCACCTAAAGTACTACCTGGATTATCCATCAACAATTGACAGATATCGACTCCCTCACCAATAGCATCGCATTCGTCAGAAGGATCATTTGGATCTGTACCAATTTCGCATTCTGTCATATTATCTATTCCACCATTATCACAATCTAGTGGTCCAAGCGGACTGTCTGGATCGGCAACTAGAATCGCACATATGTCAATCATCTCTCCATCAGGAATGTCACATCCATCAGCTGGATCACTGCCTCTTTCACATTCATCTGCATTAGTAAATCCATCTCCATCACAATCTAGATCACCGAGTGTGCTATTAGGATTTTCAGCGAGCAAAGCACATATGTCTACTGAATCGTCAAATGCAGATAAGCATTCATCAGTAGGATCGAGTGGATCTCCACCATTGTCACATTCAGTAGCGTTATCTATACCTCCATTATCACAATCAAACATGCCTAATGGGCTGTCTGGATCAGCTGCAAGTATGGCACATATATCAATCATTTCTCCATCAGGTATGTCGCAACCATCAGAAGGATTACTGCCTCTGTCACACTCATCTTGATTGGAAAATGTATCACCGTCACAATCAGAACCTGCAATTGGATTGTCTGGGTCTGCAGCGATTAATGCACAAATGTCAACCATTTCATTAAGTGCAGCTTCGCAGTCGTCAGCTGGATCTATTGGGTTGGTGCCTGCATCACATTCTGTCTGATTATCGATACCACCGTTGTCACAGTCTTGTGTTGCCAATGGACTATTTGGATCAGCAGCTAATATGGCACAGATATCAACCATGCCTGCAACAGCAGCTTCACAATCATCAGATGGATCATTAGGGTCTGTACCATTTTCACATTCGGTTGCATTGTCAATCCCACCATTATCACAATCAAATTGACCTAATGGACTGTCTGGATCAGCAGCAAGTATGGCACAAATATCAATGGATTCTCCAGCAGGAATACTACATCCATCAGTCGGATCACTACCTCTATTACATTCATCAATATTAGAGAATGTATCGCCATCACAGTCTTGGTTGACTAGTGGGCTGTCTGGGTCAGCGGCTATGATTGCACAGATATCAAGCATTCCATTTATAGCTGCTTGGCAATCATCAGATGGATCATTTGGATTGGTTCCAGCCAAACATTCATCAGCATTGCTGATACCACCATTGTCACAATCAAACAGACCAAGTGGGCTATTCGGATCAGCAGCTAATAGGGCACAGATATTTATAGTCTCGCCCGCAGGGAAATCACATCCGTCTGTTGGATCACTACCTCTGTTACATTCATCTATATTGCTAAAGCCATCTCCGTCACAATCTTCATTTGCGAGATCACTGTTTGGGTTATTTGCTAAAAAATCGCAAAGATCAGCGGTGCCATTAAGGAACCCAGCACAATCACGTGCGTCGTCATTGGGGTCATTAGGATCAGTTCCATTTTCGCATTCTGTTGCGTTATCTACTCCTCCATTGTCACAGTCAAACATACCCAGCGGGCTATTTGGATTTAGGGCCAATAGTGCACAAATATCTAAGCTCTCGCCTTCAGGTATACTACATCCATCAATCGGATCACTTCCTCTGTTACATTCATCTGCATTGCCAAAGCCATCACCATCACAATCTTGATTGGCAAGAGGGCTATTTGGATCAGCAGCTAGAATGGCGCATATATCTACCATTTGATTAACAGCAGCTTGACAGTCATCACCTGGGTCATTTGGATTGGTTCCGGCCAAGCATTCGTCTGCATTACTAATGCCGCCATTGTCACAATCAAATGCGCCTAACGGGCTGTTCGGATCTGCAGATAATATTGCACAGATGTCAATGGATTCTCCAGCAGGAAAATCACATCCATTTGAAGGATCACTGCCTCTACTACATTCATCAAAATTTGAAAACCCGTCACCATCACAATCCAATCCAGCTAATTCACTATTCGGATTTGCTCTAAGCAATTCACAAATATCTAAGTTAGCAGCCGCTATCGCTATACAAGCGTCTAACGGATTGAGAGGGTCTGTGCCATTGTTGCATTCTATGCCGTTGCTTACACCATCGTTGTCACAGTCAGCACCAGCAATTGTATTGTCAGGATCTGCTGCAAGTATTGCACAGATGTCAACATTGTTGTCTATGATTCCTTGGCAATCGTCTGAAGGGTCATTAGGATCAGTACCATTCATACACTCTGTGGCATTGTCTGCACCACCTCCATCACAATCAAATTGCCCAAGCGGACTATCTGGATTAGCAGCAAGTATGGCACATATATCTATTGATTCTCCAGCAGGGAAATCACAACCATCGGTTGGATTACTGCCTCTGTTGCATTCGTCTATATTGCTAAAGCCATCGCCATCACAATCTTGATTGGCAAGTGGACTATTTGGATTAGCTGCTAATATGGCGCAGATATCTACCATTTGATCAACTGCAGCTTCGCAGTCATCGCTTGGGTCATTTGGGTTAGTTCCAGCCAAACATTCATCTGCATTATTGACACCACCACCATCACAATCAAACATACCTAGAGGACTGTTAGGGTCAGCTGCTAATATTGCACAGATATCGATAGATTCTCCAGCAGGGAAATCACATCCGTCAGAAGGATTGCTGCCTCTATTGCATTCATCTAAATTGCTAAATCCATCGCCATCACAATCAAGACTGCCAAGTGGGCTATCAGGATCAGCGGCTAATGTTGCACATATGTCTACGCCTGAAGCTATAATACTTATACATGCATCTGAAGGATCAAGTGGGTCTGATCCAGCATTGCATTCATCACCATTACTAATTCCATCATTATCACAGTCTGCATTAGCAATTGTATTGTCTGGATCTTCAGCTAGAATGGCACAAATATCAAGATTGTTGTCAATAATGGCTTGACAATCATCGTCAGGATTATTCGGATCTGTACCTAGTTCACATTCTGTAGCATTATCTAAACCACCACCGTCACAATCAAATTGCCCAAGCGGACTATCTGGATTAGCAGCAAGTATGGCACATATATCTAATGTCTCACCAGCTGGAACACTACATCCGTCTGTTGGATTACTGCCTCTGTTACATTCATCTATATTGCTAAAGCCATCGCCATCACAATCTTGATTGGCAAGCGGACTATTTGGATTAGCTGCTAATATGGCGCAGATATCCACCATTTGATCAACTGCAGCTTCGCAGTCATCGCTTGAGTCATTAGGGTTAGTTCCAGCCAAACATTCATCTGCATTATTGACACCACCACCATCACAATCAAACATACCAAGAGGACTGTTAGGGTCAGCTGCTAATATTGCACAGATATCGACAGATTCTCCAGCTGGCAAACTACATCCATCAGAAGGGTCACTACCTCTGCTGCATTCATCTAAATTGGAGAAGCCATCACCATCACAATCTAAGTCAGCGAGTTCACTATTCGGATTTGCTCTAAGTATTTCGCATATGTCCAAGCCTTCTGCAGCTATTGCGATACATGCATCCAATGGATTAAGTGGGTCTGTGCCGCTATTGCATTCTAAGCCATTACTGACGCCATCATTATCACAGTCAGCACCAGCAATTGTATTATCGGGATCTGCTGCAAGTATTGCACAGATATCTACATTGTTGTCTATGATGCCTTGGCAGTCATCTGAAGGATCACTTGGATTAGTGCCGTTCATACATTCTGTGGCATTGTCTGCACCACCGCCATCACAATCAAACAAGCCCAGTGGGCTGTCAGGATTTGCCGCTAGAATAGCGCAGATATCTATCGTTTCGCCATCGGGTAAATCGCATCCGTCATTTGGATTACTGCCACGATTACATTCATCTATATTTGTAAAACCATCACCGTCGCAATCTAAATTAGCGAGTGGGCTATTTGGATTATCAGCCAGAATTTCACAAATATCAACACCTCCTGCAATGATTGCGACACAGTCATCATCTGGATTGTTTGGGTCAGTACCATTGTTACATTCAGTAAGGTTATCTGCACCACCACCGTCACAATCAGCCAAACCAAGTGGGTTTGAAGGATCTTCTGCAAGTATCGCACAGATATCATCATCTGGACCTAGAGTGGCACATGGATTAATACTTGAACATGTATATGTGGTCCTAATTTCGAAAATACAACCAGATTCAGTAGTGTAGAAAAAACTAACTGATATTGTTTCATTAAGTGTTGTGCTGTATGATATATCATCACCAAATTCTCTAATCTCACCTTGAGAAGGAGATGTTATGACCCATTCTTTTTGGACAATAGGATCATTACTAGGAGTTGATGTCGGATTATCAAAGTAGTTGGTAATGACATCATCAAAATTGAAGAATGTGACTGAACATCCAAGGTCACTTGCTTCTTCTGTTAGTTCTATCATGCCCGATGGACGAATGATTCTTTCCACCTCAGCAGTACAGCCATTTTCAAAGACAACAGTCAACCCAACCCAGAAGGTATTTGTGAAATTCACATCTACCTCAAATGTTGGTTCAGTCGTACTGACTTCTGTTTCACCGTTGGTAAGAAACCAATCGTAGGAAACTATAGGACTTTCAGTTGTCACGTTTATTTGTTCTGCCGATAAAAGAATGGTTGCAGAATTGGTGCCGTCTGCGCCACAACTCACTAAATCAACATTGAAGTCTATTAAGTTTGCATTGAAATCACGGACTGTTGTTTCAACACAACCGGTTGCTGTGGTCGCTGTTAATTCAGCTTGAACTCTTGTATCTCTTTCTACAACGATATCAACAAACTGAGAACTTGCTGACGTTTGTTGTCCACCAATGGATATCAACCAATTGCGATCTGTTCTATCCAATACTGGGTCTGAAAGTCTAATTGTGTAAATATTACCATCACAGGAGAGTACCGTTGACTGGATCTCATTGCTTTGTCCGTCTGAGATTGTGACATTTCTATCTGAAATAGATTCACAACTGCCGTCTTCTCTGCTTGTCACTAATCTTACTTCATAATTACCAGCTTCCGCATAATCGAATACTGGGTTTGGATCAGTAGATGTAAATGCTGGATCTGTAGATGGAAAATCAAAGAACCACATAAAGTTAGTGGCAGATGGTGTAAGATTAGTGAATTGTACATTGTTAGTGCTACATCCATCTTGAGAAATATCAAAATCACTGACTATTTCATCCTCACATCTGACAACATTATATTGAAATTCTCTTGATACTCTAGATAAGAGAACACCATCTCTAAATTCTTCTACACATAAGCCGACTAGGTATTGACCAATCGCCTGTGGTGTTACTGTATACACTCCTGTTTCGCTATTGAAGTCAGCATCCAAGGGCCCTAAAGGATTGGTAGCCGAGAAACCGTTGATATACTCAACTGGTGTGTATGGAGGCCCTGCTGGAGGTTGTGGTCTAGGATCATCTATCGTTGCACCAGTATTTGGCGTGCATGCGCTGTATACTAATTGATCTCCGTCTGCATCCGTTGCAGATCCATCAAATTCTAAGACACTTCCAACGCAGATAAAAATATCAGGAGTTAAGACAAAAGCAGGACTTGAATTACAGACTTCTAAGGCTGCTTCTGTAAGTTCTATAGATAACGTTAAACCTGTTTCTAAGGGTTCTGCCACATTGAGTAAGGTCTCATTTCGACAACATCGTTGATAGGCGAGGACATATCCTTCCACACCCTGTGGCAGCTCAACAATCCCTTTGTATTCAGTAGAATGGACACATATGGTATTTGATGAGGTAAAGCATATTTGTTGGATTTGATTCTGAAGGGTAACATCACCTTCAAATTCTAAAAACAATTCGCCATTATCCCCCAAACCGAATAATTGTCTACCATTGACATCAAAAATACCAACAGAAGCAGGATTATCAAAAGGTGCATTTTCTGCACCTAAATCACAATCTCTGTTGATCGTCAATGTAATTTCATACATATCATTGCCTAAGCAATTGTATCGCATGCTTCCACCGACAATATGGGTAGAAAATATTTGCTCCGTTATGCCCAGGGTACATAAACACAAACAAAGGAAGAGTCTATAATCCCGTAGCATACGGTTAGATCTTAAGATACTAGACATAATCATTGTGAATTAGTGTTTTTGAAAATTCGCTTAACTTCAATAATTTCGACTCTCCGCTCTCTAGACGCTTCTGTACTATAAATAGAACTAGCCGGCTGTTGCGGACTGTCAATAATCGTTGAAGGCGCAAGCTCTTCTCCATAAGAGACATCTGTTATTTTTAGTAATCCATTATTTATATAAGCAAGAAGTATGCCTCCTTCGTAACTGTTCATCTCGTTACGTATACTTTGCACTCTTCTCTTACCTAAATTTTTGTTGTATTCGTCCTGTGCAATAGGACTTGTAAACCCTTTTATAAGGATTTCGAAGCCAAATCCTTTCTTTAATTCTTCGTGCATTGCATTCAAGAATTTCTGGAACGTATTGTAGCCAGATTTTACATCATTTTCAAAAAAGCCTTCAAGGTTATTAACTTCTGCTTCTTTGTCACCAGTAAAGCTCTTTGAACCCCTGATTTGGTTGATAAAAACAGGCTTTCTTTCTATGTAAGGATAATACGTATCAGAATAACTTTTTTCTGTTGTATCTGCGATAGTCCTCGGATTTGGCTTGTCATTATCAAAATACAGCAAGGTCGGCAGGTATATACCAAATAATACCCGTTTTAAATATATCTGTCTAATGACCGTTTTAGATGGATCATCAGAAGGATAGATGAAAAAAGTTTCTGGCTCATAATTTTCTTTAGAAATGCTTATTTCATAGGTACTTGTCGGATCAAGATCCAATTGGTTGAATGATGCCATATCGTATAAAATGACATCTTCTTGAGTAGGATCGGTAACATTTTTGACTCGAATTTCTATTCCATCTAATGGTTCGCGAGTGAATTCATCATAAGTAGTAATCTCTATACGCTGGAAAGATTGATCCAAGAATAGGTTTTTTTCAACATCTTTGGTTTCGTACATGCCTATTGTGCTGAAATAGATTGTGTCCGATCCATATGCATTTTTCCGACCGATAAGCATATACTCATTGTCTGATACGAGATCAAACATATGATCAATACCATCTGCTGGGGTGATCGTTGATAGCAAATCTCCATTTGTCACATCAAATAGGTCAACAGTTGCCATTAAAAGTGGCTCCCGACTGTTCGTTTCAAATGTTTTGGCATTTAATTTAATGTCGACTTCTTCAATGGTCGTTTTATAAATGTCATAACAACATGGTTCGGTTTCATTGTCATGAAAATTAGTTTTGAATCTATTGGTAGAAAAATACGCTTCTCTTCCGCCTTCACTGACGATGTAGTAGATATCGTTATACGAACTGTTTATAGGTGCGCCTAAATGAGTTGGTGTATCACTGTTATTTAATGTTGATTTGTACACATCGTATCCACCAAATCCAAGGTATCCATCACTACTAAAGAAAAACTCACTTGTTGAATCGTGATAATAAGGTGTTATTTCATTGTCAATCGAGTTGATTTGACTAAGGTTGACAGGATCTGAAAATCCTCCATTACCATCAATAGTTGAGTACCAGATGTCCAGACCACCTTTGCCACCCTCGCGGTCAGAAGAAAAGTACAGTCTTTGTGTATTGTCTTTAGAATTGTAGGCATAGGACGGTTGTGTAGTCGTTGCATCTAGTGCGTTCAAGTTGTCTATTCTCGATGTATTTGAAAGAGAATTTGAAGCGTCAATGTCAGCTTGATAAAGCTCACAGCTTATGTTATATCCAGCATTATAATCACAAAGCGTATAATAAACTTTACTTCTAGTCCTGTTAAAGCTGGTATGTCCAACAAATTTATTTCCATCACTGAGGTCGGCAAGTATCTCTTCTGCAAAGTCGTCTTTGACATTTAATCTTTTAGATAATAATCGAGATGTACCTTTTTTGTATTCATCTTGCCTGTATCTAAGAGAAGAATAGCTCAAGCCACCTTGTTCTGGTGTAGGAGCAAAATCAGCAAATTCGATATCATTGACTTGAGCTCCAAGTCGTTCGATTGTAATGTTTTCTCTAGGATTAATGATTTCCGACTGAGACCATTCGCAGGATTTTATTTCTTTTTCAGCACGCCTAGTCATCCACAGATCATCTTCTGCATATTCTGCTAAATAAGTGGAATATAGAATTCTGGCATCTTCGTATTCACCTTGTTTGTGCTTAGCATTTGCAAGCCAAAATACGTCTTCGCTTTTCTGGTCAGCAATATCCATTTCCATCAGTTTTTGATAGAATCGCTCGGATGTTCGATACACATTTGCTTTTCTAGCGGATTCTGCAACACCTCGTAAAACAGTCGTCGAAGTCGTATCAAATTCATACGCTTCCAGATAGAATATGAGAGCTGAATAATAATCTTTCTCGACGTAGCTGGCTTCAGCTGCTTCAAGGTAGGCAGTCCTGGTTTGTCCCATCAATCCTGTTGAAACAAGCAGGACAATTCCAGTAAAGAATATAAGTCTATTCATTTCGATTTGGTATTAATAAATTGGGCAGAGCTTAAGTTTGACTGGTTTGACATTAGTAATGATATATCTGAAATGAGCTTCAAATCCAGCTTTACCATTGGTATCTGCCTGGAAAGCAGAAACATCACGTTCTAAGTTGAAGGAGACATAGAATCTATTGCTAAATTCAAGTGCTATGATTGGGAACCATGATTTTGATGTTCTGTATCCAACACCGACATGCAATTGGAATTCTTTACCTCTCTTGTCTTGATTTAAGTAGAATTTTACGAGTGCACTACCCAATAGTTCACTGTACTCATTTTGCAATTGACCTAAAACATTCAGTTGCAGATCTAATTTTTCGCTTAGTGGCGTCTGATAAATAGCTGATCCATTAAATCGTCTAGGTAAATTGATGTCATCATCATCAAAAAATGCCACCCCTGGTTCGATCAAGTGATAGACGCCTATGCCTAGATCAAATTTATTTCGGTTAGATTTTTGCCATCTGTAGTTGACGCCTAATGAATTCTCAAAAAAGCTGATCCGCTCTGCGTCAAATAATTCTCCTGAAGGTAAATTTGGATCGAAGAGACTACCAGTCCATTGACTATCCCAAGTCAAATCAGTGGTATTGAAACCTCTCGTAGCAAAACCGACTCCTATACCAATGGTGAAAATATTTTGTTCATTTAAAATCTTGGAATAAGAACCAAAGAGATTCAAATTGGACAAATTTAACTGAGAATCTCCTTGTCTATCATAGTTGAAACTCACTCCACCAGAGAAAAAATGATTGCTTGGTCTTTTCGGATAAAACTTTTGATCATAACTCGCTGAGAATGTTCTCCAAGCGACTGGTACAGAGGCCCATTGATCCCGATAAGAAAACAGAAGACGCTTATCACCATTGAAAATTCCAGTTTTCCCAGGATTCAGTGTGAGTACAGGGTTATGAAATTGAGAGTAGTGAATGTCCTGTGCTTGGGCTTGTGGTGTAAAGAAGCCTATAAGGCACAAAAATGCTAAGCTGTACAGAGACAGTTTGAGCATGACAGGTTGGCTGATGACATACATAAAACACTTTTTATAATAAAACTGCATATATAGAGCAGTCTAATTCAACACAATATATATAAATTATTGTTATATGTATAACTAATTGATAATTAATTAGTAAAACATTAAAAAAAATTAATTAGTGATACATTATAAATGATAACTTATTAGAGTAGTTCAGACAAGAGATTATAAGACTCAGAAACGTAGTATCTAAATATAGGATGAATTAGCTAATGTGTACCCCTACTTAACATATAGATTTCAAATATATTTAAAAGATATATTTAAATGTCCTGACCGCTTATTGGAGTCATTTTTTGATCACTTGATGTGCTTGTTTCAACAAGGATTATCGCCGATAAGGTCAAATACTCAAATGCTACAAACCACAGGTTTTCTTCGTACGGTGAATAACTGTAGTTGATGTAGGTAAAACAAATCAAGAATGACCATAAAGCGGGATATCTGAATCTAGTCAAAATGCAGAGTCCGACTAAAGGAATTGTATACCAAGGGTGCACTGTTGTCGCAAATAACAAATAGGCGCTGATGGAAAGCAGGAAATAGATTGGTAACGACTTCGTTTTGTCATGATGTAGTTTTTTGCTTAGCCAAATGATTATCCCAATGGTGACAAGAGCCAATAATGGACCTAATTTAGCAATTTGATTGTATCCAGATAGTTGAAAGCCTAACCACCTGGACGCATAGTAAATGCTGGCATTGAATTCAAATTTTTGAAAATAGAGATCCAGACTTTGCATGAAAAAAGGGAGATTGATCAAAATGGGGATAAATATGACCAGCAAAGCCAAACCTAAAACAACAAAATACTGGAATGATTTTTTGACTCCAAGATAGGCGATTAATAAAGGCATAAACATTAAAGGGATAAGCTTTACGCCTATGGAAATCGATATTGCAAAAACAGACAAAAACCATTTTTTTCTTTGGAGCATCATCATTCCAATCAGCAAGAATAGCAACATCATACCCTCAAAATGCATGTTTACCATGATTTCATTATTAACCAATGGGTTATATGCGTAAATACTAGCTGCCGCAATGTTGATTTTGTGCCCGCGCAGCATTGCAATTAGTACATATATGGTTGCAATTTCAGCTAGAAATAATATCGATTTCATTACCAACATAGACGGGTGTAATTCTCCTCCTCCTACGTATGATGAAAGCGCGAATATCAGTTGGTTTATCGGTGGATAAATGGTGTAATACTCGGGAGAATTCATGTTGCTAAACAACTCTCCGTTTGCAGATGCCCAATCAAATCTTGTTGTTAGTTCAGAAGGAAGGTGTATATAAGGGTTCACTCCTTCGTTTATCAGATTCCCGTCCCACACGAATCTGTAGATGTCATCGGATAAGTTTGGAAATGCTGGTAAGAGCACAACCCTCAGAATTGCTCCTCCCACAAGTAATTCAGTAACAGACCAATCAAGCTTGATTAGAAAGTAATAAGCGGTGAAAGCAACTGTGTATGCAGATATGATGTATAAGAAGTCAGCTTGCGATGGAACATACGCGAGTATACCTAATGCACACAATAAGACAATGAACAGAAATAGCTTTTTAACTAAAGCCAGTTGTTTATCATCTTTCATGAGACGAAAATTAAGATTTCGCGGCTAAATGTTTGATTGATAAATAGAATATGGTCGCATATCCGAGAGCCAATAAGATGTGCATGTATAAGAATGCATATTGAGCAGTATAGATGGCTCCTAAAACTCCAAATCCAAAATAAATAGCCAGTAAGCCTTCGAAAATTGTGGTTAATGGGATTTTCTTTTCCAGATATATTTGACCTTTCAATTTATCTTTAATGGTCTGGATGTTGAATTTTGGTGTCCGTATAAAAGCAGATTTTTTACCCAACAAGCCTTGAATAACTGCAATTGAATTGTGCAAAGACAAACCCATTGATAAAGACAAAAATATTGGGAAAAGAAAAATGAATTTAAGAAGCATCTTTACTTTCTTTTCTTTTGGCCATGCAGTTTTCACATTGGCAACATAATACACTTGTATGATTGCTAAAAGACTGATGATGAATACCCAAAAGTATTGGACACCAATGCCTAGATCACCGATCACAAAAGCAAGAGGTACGCTAAATACACCTATGGCAAATACAGAAAGAAAGACAGAACTACCTAAAAGATGTGCAGACGCATGTAATTTTTTGGAAAAGCTAAGATCAGATTTCCATACTGTAGGCAGCATTTTTTTCGCAGTTTCAGCACCACCTTTCATCCATCTGAATTGCTGCGATTTTAGTCCATTCATTTCTACTGGCAATTCTGCTGGTGAAATGACATCTTCTAAATACGTAATTCCCCAACCTTTCAATTGAGCTCTATAAGACAAGTCTAGATCTTCTGTTAATGTATCTGCTTCCCAACCTCCTGCTGAATCGATGGTTTCTTTTCTCCAGATACCAGCAGTACCATTAAATTGCAGCAGATAGTTTCCAGCCATTCTTCCTCTCTGTTCTACAGTGAAATGTACATTCAATTGAAAAGCTTGTAGTTCTGTAAGTAAGGAATAATTTTGATTGACATGTCCCCATCTGGTTTGAACGATTCCAATTTTTGGATCTTCAAAGTATGGGAGCGTGTCTTTAAGAAAAGACGGTTTAGGCAAAAAGTCTGCATCGAATATGGCAATAAACTTACCTTTTGCTTTAAGCGTCCCTGCTTTTAAGGCTCCTGCTTTAAACCCAGCTCTATCATCTCTGGTGATACGTTCGATATTGAATCCTTTGGCTTTATACTCTTCAACTTTTCGATTGACAATGTCAACTGTTTCATCATTAGAGTCGTCAAGTATGTGGATTTCGAATTTGTCCTTTGGATAATCTAGAGCTGTGATGTTGTCTATCAAGCGTTCTACAACATAGAGCTCATTATATATAGGCAGTTGAATCGTGACAAAAGGCCTGTGCCCATTTAGGTCTGGCTTTTCATTTTGATCATTGTCTTTCTTGTATTTGACGAGCAAATGTAATTGCATAAGGCAATAAATGGTAATGTACACCAATGGCACGACATATAAAGCCAATAAAACATAAGAGAATACTTGCAATCCGTTCATCAAATCAATTTAAATATTGTCCACAGGATTTTATGTCCTGCGAGTATGGTCCCTTTGATTGTACCAGATACTTTGGATTTACCAATTCGTCTCCGATAGTCCACTGGAACTTCGATACAGTTAAATTTTAGTTTAGCAGCTTTGACTTGCATTTCTACTGTCCACCCATAATCTCTATCCTGCATATCAAGTTCGACTAGTTTATTCCATTTTATCGCTCTAAACGGACCCAAGTCTGTAAATCTATAGCGATAAATCAAACGTATCAAATTGGTAGCTAACCAATTTCCAAAGAGCTGTTGAGGTGTCATTGATCCCCGTTCAAGTTTGCCAATCGCCCTGGAACCAATGACTAAATCTACATCATTTGAAACAATTGGGCTCACCAAATTTTTCATTTGCTCTGGATAGTCAGAATAATCTCCATCGAGAAAAACAACAATATCTGGCTTAATCTCCTTTTTTGTTATGAATTCAATACCCTTTAAACACGCATTTCCATACCCTGGTACAGGTTGGTCAATGACAGTTGCACCTGCAGATATGGCGTTTTTAGATGTATTATCCGTACTTGCATTGTTACAAACGATGATATCTCTGACTAGTTCATTTGGAATGTCTCTGACAACCAAATAAATTGATTTTTCTTCATTATATGCAGGAACGATGACATCAATGATGGGTTTCTTCTCCAAAACGCTGCAAAAGTATGCTTTTAAGAAGAAAGCAGTGTTAATCAATGGATAGATTTCCAATGAATGTACATTTGTTAGCTGGTTAAGGACATTAATTTAAATCCTCTATAGGAGAAACCAGTTATTTTCGTGTTTTTTGCACTTATTATTTAGAAAACTCGTTAGACACAGGTGAATCGATTTTATCTTCTTGGTTTCATTCTTCTTGTGATGTGTCTTCACTATGCTTGTGAGACGGAGTCATTTATCGTAGACAGCGATGCCCAATTAGAGTTTTCTCAAGATACGGTTCGTTTTGACACTGTTTTTACAGAAATAGGTTCTGCGACTCGTTCATTTCGTATTCTCAATCCACATTCAGAGCGAATTGTCATATCTGCCATTGAATTGGGTGGCCAGACTAGTCAATTCAGACTAAATATCGATGGCGTGCCTACGTCAAGTGCAAACGATGTTGTCATACTTCCTAATGATAGCCTTTGGGTCTTTGTCGAAGTTACCGTTGATCCAGATATGCCTTTATCCTCTAGTCCATATGTGATAGAAGAACAAGTGTTTTTTCTGACAAATGGCAATGAACAAGTTGTACAGTTGGAGGCATGGGGGCAAAATGCGAATTACATACCCAATAGATTTAGTGCAGGCGCATTTACACGGCTCAGTTGTGACAATGATTCGCTGATATTTGACGATCCAAAGCCCTATGTGATTTATGGGGTGTTGATTATAGACAGTTGTCATGTGGCATTACCGCCGGGAACAGAAATTTTTGTGCACGGAGGTCTGGCAAGAACAGATGAAGACGTCATTTTTAATGATGGTCTCGTGGCATTTACAAATAATGCCAGTTTGCAATCTAGAGGAACTGTTGATAATCCTGTATTGATAACAGGCGATAGATTAGAAAGTGAGTTTGCTGATGTGGCAGGTCAGTGGTCAGGGATCAGGTTTTTACCTGGGAGCCAAGGCAACCGCATCACAAATACAAAAATCACGAATTCTTTAGTTGGCGTACGAGTGGATTCATCTTCAGTGTTAAGAATGGAGAATGTGGAAATATCAAATACAGCTGGTCCTGGATTAGTCGGTTTACATTCAACGATCATAGGGGAGAATGTTTTAGTCGCTGACAATGGCTCGTTTAGTGGTCTATTTCAGTTTGGTGGTAATTATTCATTCTTCAATTCAACATTTGCTAATTATCAAGGACAGAGTTCAGCTCTGAGATTGGATAATTTTATATGTATCGGTGGAGACTGTTCTCGTGGTGCTTTGACGAATAGACTAAATGCCATTTTCACAAATTGCATCATTTTTGGAAACGATGCTGATGAGATACAATTGCAAGATGTTTTTGATGGAGACGAACCATCACAATTTAATTATACCTTGACCAATTGTATTGTGGCAGTTGATGAATTAATCGATGCTGATCAATTTCCTACATTTTTTGACAATTGCACTGATTGCATTAATGCTACATTAGAAGATGAACTATTTATCGATCAAGAAATGAGAGATTATCATTTGGATACACTGTCAATAGCAATAGGGCAAGCACTTCCACTACCCATTATTCAAAATGATTTGGACGGCAATCTAAGAGATCCATCTACACCTGATATAGGTTGTTACGAATTTATTGATTAGTTTTTTTTGGCTTTGCCAATGTAAAATAAAATGTTGTGCCTTTACCTGCTTCAGACTTGAGCCATATCTCTCCACCATGTCCTTCTATCAGTTTTTTGACAAGAGTCAAACCAATCCCAGTGCCTTTATATTCGCTTCTTGGATGTAAACTTTTAAATAGCATGAATATTTGAGAGTGGAATTCTTTATCAATTCCAATGCCATTGTCACTAATGGTAAATAACCAATTGACTTTCTGTTCTTCACAATGTACAGAGATCTCTGGCGGTTCTGTTTTATTTCTGAATTTGATAGCGTTGGATAATAAATTAGTCATGACCTGTTTTAATTTGATTACATCAGCGACAATGGTAGTATCAAACCCTTTCATGTCTAATTGAATATTGTGGGTAGAAATGTCAGATTGAAAATCGGGAATTATATCATCCCATAATTCTTGTAATTTAAATGTGCTCAATTCAAAATCATCTACTTCTACTCTGGAAAAAGATAAAATGTCATTAATGAGGTCTTTCATGTTTTTGGCAGAATCAATAATATAATCCATATATCCTTGTTCTTTTTCGGAAATGGATGCTGCAAGATTTCTTTCTAATAATTGTGTAAAACTAATGATAGACCTTAATGGTGTTTGCAAGTCATGTGATGCGAAATAGGCAAATTTTTCCAGTTGGAGATTTGATTCTATATATTTTTCTAATTCTATATTTTTTTGTTCTAATTCTTGTTGAGCCTTATACAGTGTTGTAACGTCTTTGATGAATAGAATAATCTTGTGAGAATCAGATTCATATTTATCAAGGACAAAAGTGATTTTAACTCTTATCCGTTCTTTATTTTTTGTTGCGATCCAAACCTCGTCATAATGTTTATGTGCTTTTAAAACGAATTCAAGCGATTCTTTATAGTAATCAATAGGGCTTCTTTTTTCATCATCATCAAGGACGACAAAATCATCTGGTCTTAATTTTGATAATTCATCTAATGAATTTACACAGAATAAATCAAGAGCATTTTGATTTGCTAATATTGGATTTAAAGAATCTAAATCAATATAAATAATCGCCTCATGCGAATTATTGAAAACATGTCTATATGATTCTTCTATTTTTCTTTTTTCTGCAATGCGTTTGTATTTTTCGGTTACATCATTGAATATGATAAAGGCTTCATTTTGTTTTCTATTCGTCGGCACGATATGGCCAGTAATTAAAATTTCTTCGCCATCACTTTTTTTAAATACAGATTCAATATAAAATGATTCTCCCCTTTGAACCATTCGTTGATGTTCCTTGGCAACTTTATGGAAGTCTGTGTTTGGGGAATAGTCTGAAAAGCGAGGTAAGACATCAAATCTGTTTAATCCGATCACCTCTTCTTTATGTTTATAGTTCAGTATGTCAACTGTTAACTGATTGCAGTCTAATACTTTTTCATTTGCGAAATCATAAGTAAAAATCCCTAGTACCATATTTTTGTACAGAGACTCTAGCATAGTATTTGACTCTATGAGCTGCTTAGTCTTAGTCACTCTGTCAGTAGCATTTCTGGATGCTCCCACGATATACACTAAACCATCTTCGGTTTCATATGAATGAAGGTGACTTGACATGTACTGTCGTTTTCCAAACTTAGGCGCCAGTTGAAAATTACCACTATAACTTGCTCCAATAGTGTTGCTTAGATTTTGGATAATGAGTTTAAGTTTTTCTTGTTCTTGATTTTCTACATAGCTCATGACAGAGCTTTGTGCAATATCTTCTGGATTTAAATTGAATATTGATGAAAACGCATCATTACAAAATAAGATCTCACTGCCTGAAGCAATAAAAAGTCCCGCTTTGCTTTTGTGTACAATGTCTATATATGGAATGTTCAGCTGATTGTTATCTATGAGCATAATATTCAATTTGATATTACAGCTTGAGAGGCGAGATGCCAAAATTAATAAAAATTCTGCTTCAATACCAGTTAAATCTGGCTTGGTAATCTACTTTAACCTGCTTTGCACACATTTACAGGTTTTCCATTTACATATGACCTGATGTTTTCAAAAACGATGGATAAAAGACGTTCTCTACTCTCCTTGGCGGCCCAGGCATGATGTGGTGTGATGATGCAATTGTGTAAGGTCGATAATGGATGATCTGGTATTGGTGGCTCTTGCTGTAATACATCCAATGCTGCACCTGCAATCTGACCAGTTGTTAATGCATACCTCAAGTCATTTTCATTAATCAAACCACCTCTACCAGTATTGACTATGAAAGCACTCTTCTTCATCTTTTTGATGTTTTCTGTACGTATGATGTGGTGATTTTCTTCGTTTAAAGCAGCATGCAAACTGATGAAATCTGCATTCTCAAATAACTCATTTGTTGATACTAAAGTCACTCCCTCGGAAACTCCTTTGTCGACATTTTTTCTTGTGGCGATGACGTGCATACCAAAAGCCAAACCAATCTTTGCCACCTCCTTTCCTATATTGCCAAAACCATAGATCCCAAGTGTTTTGCCTTTTAATTCTATGATTGGCTTGTTCCAAAAACACCAATCTTTTGCAGTTGCCCACTTGTTGTCACGCACCGCTTTGGCATGTTGGCCGACTTGATTGGTCAATTCCAAAATAAGCGCAAAAACGTGCTGCGCTACAGATGGAGTCCCATAACCTACTGCATTGCAGACTGTTATACCAAGATCATTAGCAGCATTGATGTCTATGTTATTATATCCTGTGGCTAATAGCCCAATGTATTCAAGGTTCGGCAATTGTTTGAGGACATTCCCGCTCAATGGGCACTTATTGGTTAGAATAAAATTTGCTCGTGCAGCTCTTTCGACAATTAGTTCAACAGGTGTCCGATCATAAATAATCACTTCCCCATATTCATGGAGCGGTTGCCAACTCAAATCTCCTGGATTAGCTACAATGCCATCTAATACTATAATCGTTTTCATCGTTAGTTATACCGTTAGTGTGTTCCAATTCTCACGAAAGTGACTTCATTGCAGGCTAATTGCTATTTATTTCCATTTGTTTCAATTCTTCAGAAGTCACCACTTTGTAATTTCCAGCAGGTTCTTCAAATGCAGATTGTTCAACAGAGGTTTCGACATGAGTTGCTTCAAACGTCATCGCCATCCTACCTGTATCGATAGAGAAAAGTAGTGGCGTACCTTTGAGTGTTAAGCCAAGCATTTCTTGCAACTTAAAGTTATTTATTTCAATGGCGTCAGTGACATACCATACCATATCCCTATTTTGAAATTTTTCTGGCATGTCTCCTCCATGAGTATGTGTCCCCTTATTTAGTTTTATGATCGCCTTGTAGCACTCGTAACCTAAAATGTCTATTGTCGACTCTTTATCATAGCGTATGTCGTAAATGCCTTTCATCTCAACTGAATCTTGGACCAGAGTATCCGTAATTTCTGTCTCTAGTGGAGTGACAACTTTTATCTTTTGGCCCATGTTGTCTTGAAATTGAGTCATTTGACCATCTTTGAAATAGGTTTTGACATCAATGGTACCCATCATTTTATTCATTTCATTTACTTGCTCTCCAGGCTGAAAATAGATGGTCATATTCATTTCCTTTAACAGGCTACGCATTGCAGCTATTTCATCTTGATTTTCGTTTCCTGCCATTTCTACACCTGTTACATTCAATGTAATAGCACCAGAGGTTATTTGTGAAAATAGAATTCCAGTACAGACCAACAAACTGATGGTGAGAGATAAGCGTAGTTTTCTCATGTTGTTATGTTGAAAGGGTAAACGTAACTGTACTAAAATAGGGTATAATACTGCTTTATTAAAGGATTTTAGCTGATTTTTATTGTTTGGTAAATTTTACTCTAAGTAAAAGAAAGAAACCAATAACGAAGAATATAGCTAAGACTAGAACTGAATATCTAATGTTATGGGTCAATTGCTCCACTATACCAAAGGCGAATGTTCCAAAAACAACAGACAGATAAAACAAAACATCGTAGAAAGAGAAGTAGGAAGTCAACTCCTCCTCATCATTGTCTAACAACTTACTATACGTGGACCTTGACAAAGATTGGACACCACCTAGCACCATGCCCACAAGGGCAGCGATCCCATAGAAAAGTGTTTTGGAAGTAACAAACGATGCAACTAAGCATATGCAAAACCATATAGAGATAGCGACTAAAAGTGCTCGTTTGTTTCCTAATTTTTTGGATAACCAAGCAAAAGAAAAAGCTCCTGCGATGGCAACGAATTGTAATAAAAGCACAGTAGCGATCAGCTCACTAGACTCAAATGCCAATTCTTTCTCTGCAAATACTGTTGCCAAATAAATGACCGTTTGCACACCAGCACTATAAAAGAAAAAGGCAGTCAAAAATTTCTTAATGTTCTTTTTGGTTTTCAATTCTGAAATGACAGCCATGATTTCATTATAGCCTTTCTTGACAATCCCAGCTTCAAATCCGTTCATTTTGCTTTTGGGTAAACGCCTAAATGTAATCTGAGAAAATCCAAACCACCACACACCTACCAATGCAAATCCTATGCGGTAGGGTAGGCTTGAATCAGGTGCCATGCCAAAGACCTCTGGTTTTAGGCTCATGAAAATAATGAACAACAGCAATAGAACACTGCCAACATAACCAAATGCAAATCCTTTGGCACTTACCTTATCGTAGCGGTCTGGTGTAGCTATTTCAGGTAAATAGGCATCGTAAAAAATGATGCTTGATGCGTGCCCTATAGTTGCCACTCCAAAAGCAATCGACCCCAATACAATGTCAAAATGATTTTCAAAAAAGAATAAAAACACACATGCTATCGATCCTATCGTAGAGAACAGTCGCATGAAAAACATCCGCTTATCACCGTAATCAGCAATACCTCCAAGAAGAGGAGAGAATAAAGCAACAATGATAAACGATGCCGAAACGAGGAATGAGTACAAGGCACTATTTTCAATACTATGACCAAAAATATCGATTGTATCATTTGTCACAGCAATAAAATAAATTGGAAATATAGCTGTCGAAATGACTAAGGAATATGCAGAGTTGGCCCAATCAAAAAAAGCCCAGCCATTAATGGTTCTCCTATCGTTGACTAGTATTTTTTGAGGTGTCATAAAGGAAAGATACACTTGTGATTTATAATTTATTCAGATTAGCACTCTTTTGTTTTATCTATTCTTTACAGAGAACCCATTGAAAGGCCTACAATTCAATGATAGCGGTGAATAGAGGCAATTATCTATTTATTTATGAAAACAGATTTATTTAAGATTTGACCTGATTTAAACCATTCTTATTAGTGTTTCTTCCCTAAAATAGTTTCATTTGGTTATCTTTTTTTGGATAGAACACTCCGATGATAACAAATGGATTTTTAGATCTTCTCATATGCCATTGCTTAGTAGTTCCAAGAAAAAGGAAAATGTCTTTACTTTCAATAAAGTTATCTTCATACTGTTCTTTAACTTTTTTTAATGCAATAGATTCATCCCCTTCTGCTTTTTTGAGACAATTCCAATAAAGTGCTCCTATTTCCCAATCTTCGATCATAAGCCTACTCGTTTTACCACTTTCATCTTCAAATTTGTAGTAAAATTTATAAGGTAGTTTTGGAATAAGAATTTCTGGCGATTTGTCTGTATTGAATAAATCTTTCTGTTTTCTTAAGTCTTTCCATTCATTTTTCCATTCTCTTTCATCTTCCTCAATTTCAACGGAGATAATTTTCGAAGGTTTGAAAGTAGCTAATGAAATATTCTTCGGGCTTTTTGAATCTTCGATTAATGTGCTAAGATTTTTATAGATATTGGATAAGCAAAGTTCCTTTCTTACTGACCAATTATCATACGTGCTTATTGTATCTCCAATTTTTATATCTTTAAAATCGTAGTTCTTGGGAGAAAAACTTTCAGGACGAAAATCATCTGCTCTTTTCGTTAAATCTAATTCGATCCAGGTATATTTTACATTATTTAATTTGCCACTTCCTTTTAAATCAGTAAGGAAACTCAAAGGGACTGGGTAAATTCTGATCCAACTTCCATCTTCGAGAATTCCTGCAGTACAAACTAATTCATCATAACTTCTAGAAGGAAGTGGGTAGGTTGTTACTGTTAAAAGAATTCTCTTTCTAGGCATTTTTACAAATGAACAATTTTAGACTTGAATTTTGGAAAATTAGCAATTGAGTTTGCTAAATGTGATCTATGGCATTGGCAATGTTCAGCTTCAAAGCATGTTAAGGCAACTCTTTTTTTATCAATTATATTTCCGATTATTTTTTCTTGACTTTTTACTTCTGTTTTTAATGTTGTAGAGGCATATTTTTTGAATAGTATGTCATAATCAACTTGATCGTTTAAGTTTTTTCTATTAGCAGAATCTATTCCTACTTCAGGATAATGAACATAATCTATTCCAATGCTATTACAGTATTTTTTTAAAAGCGTTTTACTAAATCCAAATTTCATGCTAAGTGGATTCTTCCTAACATCTATAAGTAATTTGACATTATTCTTAATTAGCTTAACTAAATATTTCTCCAATGAAATTCCTTCATAACCAATAGTGAAAAGTGTTGAATTTATTTCTTTTGGTTTAGCATCTGAGATTTTGTTTAAGTATTTCTCAGTTAATAAATTCTCAGCAATAATACTATTTATTGCATAAAAAGGAAAGTTGAGATAGGTATGCTTTGTTAAGGCTTTTCTACTCATTTTTCCATAAGTTTTAACGATTTCTAATAGAAATTTTTTATCATTTGGTTTGAGTAACTTCGTATAAGCTTTTTTATCAGCTTTGAGATAGCTTTTGTCAGTTTCAGACAATAGTCCTTTTTTTACCATCGTGTTAAGGTCTGCCTTCAAAGAGTAAGAATAACAACCATATTTATAAGGTATGAACTCATACTCAGGATCATTCTTAAGCCGGCTGTAAAGAAATAGTAATTTTTGAATACTAATCTTATCTAATTCATTATCAAGTAGTTGCAGGAGTGATAAAACTATTTTTCTTCTGTAAAACATTAACTTTGGCCTTATTTGATAATTAACTATTTGTAAAGAGTTATTATTTTTTTCATAAAGATAAGATTTCTTACACATTAGGCTATATTTAAATATGTAAATAACTGCTTACTCCCTTATATTATAAGATAACAATTATATACCTTTCTGATTTTTACCACTGATTAGGAGCTCTGAACACTTAGAATTCACCCTTTTGTCGAATTAGTATTATTTGTTTTTTGATCTATTGTATGCATTGGTAGATATTTCAACTTGTGTAATTTGGATTCAATTCAACGTTCTTTCATGATATCGGTAATATTGGAATGTCATCATTGCACTGCCTCATAAGGAATTTTATATTGAGTTATACCCAACGGATTTGAGTATGAGCTATTAACTATGAGGCCATTTTTTCAAGATCAAGGTGTAAAACGTAGGAATAGTGGTCTTATTAGTAAGCTTTGCAACGCAGATATTGATAAATTGGGCAGTAGTATATGGGTCACACTCAAGTGCGCTGGGTATACACATCCTAATTCTTATACTTATCTTGTGAGTCGTAAAATATAAATGTTATTCTATTCTTGACGTTATGAATATTGTAATCCTTTCTAGAAATGCAGCACTTTACAGCACCGACAGTTTGATAAGAGCTGCACAAAACCGCGGTCATCACGTTCGCGTCATCGATCACTTAATGTGTGACTTGGTGATCGAACAAAATAAGTTGCAGATTTATTATTACAATGAACCAGTTGATGATGTCGATGCAATTATACCAAGGATTGGTTCTTCTTCCACAACTTATGGCGCTGCAATCATTCGACAATTCACAGCCAATAAGGTATATTCTACAGTGCGATCAGATGCATTGTTAAAAGCAAGAGATAAATTAAGTTGTCTTCAGTATCTGGCACAGAAGAATATTGACGTACCCAAAACCGTCATTATAAACAATCAGCTAATGATTGATGAAATGTTGGATCATATTGAAGGAGAACAAAAAATTGTCAAACTAACGAGTGGGACACACGGCCTGGGAGTTATTTTGACTGAGTCGAATCAAAACGCAGAGTCAATCATTGAAGCCTTTCAAAAAGTAAGACAAAAATCTTTGATCCAAGAATTCGTCAAGGAATCTGATGGCTCAGATATTCGATTAATAGTCGTTGGTGATAAAGTAGTGGCTACCATGTGTCGACAAGCAAAGGAAGGCGAGTTTAGGTCTAATCTGCACAGAGGTGGATCATCTTTTGCTGTGACGCCCACCGAAAATGAAAGAAGTGTTGCCATAAAAGCATCACAGCTGTTGGGATTGGATGTCGCAGGTGTAGATATGTTAAGATCAGCAAGGGGCCCTTTGATTTTAGAAGTTAACGCTTCTCCAGGTTTAGAAGGCATCGAAGGAACAACAGGGATTGACGTTGCAGGTAAAATAATGCAATTGGTTGAAAGAAAGGCTGATGCAAATTGGAGAAAAGTGTAACATTGCAACTCTATGACAAAGGAAGAAAAATCTTTGGTGATCAACAATGAAGAGATCAAACCTGGGAATTTCAAATCAATTGATATACCTGTGGGCAATTTACCTTCAGGTACGAGCATCAACATCAACGTAAATGTCTATCGAAGTATGTTTAAGGGCCCAGTCGTGTTAGTCTTAGCTGGCGTACACGGCGATGAAATTAATGGTGTTGAAATAGTGCGAAGATCAATCGTACAAAAAATATATAGTGACTTGATCAAAGGAACTGTAATTGTAATCCCGCTATTGAATGTATTCGGATTCATCAATTTTAGTCGTGATGTGCCTGATGGGAAGGATGTCAACCGGAGCTTCCCTGGCACTAAATCTGGCTCTTTGGCATCTCGTGTTGCATACACATTGACAAAGAAAATTTTGCCAGTAGTGGATTTCGGCATCGATTTTCATACTGGTGGTAATTCTAGGTATAATTTTCCTCAAATCAGATTTGGTAAAACAAATAAAAAGGCTCGAGAGTTAGCAAAGGCATTTTCACCTCCTTTCATGATAGAAAAGCCATATATCTTAAAGTCACTTCGTAAGATTACAAAGGATATGAAAATTCCAATTATCGTGTATGAAGGGGGAGAATCTACAAGGCTCGATGGCTTTTCCATTTCCAAAGGAATTGACGGTTTAAAGCGAGTGCTCAACCATGTAGGGATGTTGGAATATGCACCAGACCCGGAGAATAAAGTCATTTTATTGAAAAAGACGAGCTGGATAAGAGCCCCTTACAGTGGCTTATTTACCTGGGCCAGACAATCTGGTGTTTATGTCCATAAGGGTGAGCCTCTTGGGATGGTAAATGATGTCGCTGGTACAACTTCGGTGACAGTCTTATCAAGTAGAGACGGTTACATCATCGGGCACAATAATGCTTCTGTAGTCAGTCAAGGAGACGCATTATTTCATATTGGATACGAATATGAAGTTGTATGAGAAGTCTGCTTTACATCTTTCTATTCGTCATCACCAATCAAAGTTTCAGCCAACAGAATCCTTCATTCATTTCCGAATTTGTTCAGAGAGACATTTTCAAACACGCCACAGTTTCTTTAAGTGTGTTAGAAGTGAATGGCTCAAATCAGTTAGCAGCATACCGATCGGAGAAAAGTATGGTGCCAGCTTCTTCCTTCAAAGTACTGAGTACCTTTAGTGCTATAGATTTGTTGGGAGAAGACTTTAGGTATTCTACTCGGATTGGTCACACAGGAGAAATATTGGATGATGGTACATTGGAAGGAGATCTATTAATCATTGGAAGTGGTGACCCGAGTTTGGGCAGCAAGCATTTTAGTGATGAAGATGACTTACCCCAACTTTTGGATAAGATTGTCAAGGCGGTAAAAAAAAGAGGCATCACTTGCATTTCTGGTCATGTGATTTGTGATGATTCTTATTTGCAAGCACCTGCAATTGTGCCAGATTGGAAGTGGGATGATATCGCTAACTATTATGGTGCTGGAGCCTGGGGGTTTAATGTCCACGATAATTTATATTACATATACTTCCAGCAAAAACCAAAGGAAGGGCAAGAACCACAGATCAACAGATATGGGCCCAAAGTGCCGAGGTTGACATTTAACAATAAGGTGAAGACCGGTAAGCAAGGTTCTGGAGACAATGCGTACATCTTTGGTGGACCCTCAACGACACAAAAGACAATTGAAGGGACCATTCCTCCTGGCTCAAAAGAATTTTACATTAAAGGAGCAATTCCAGATCCACCATTATTTTTTTCATATCACATTTATCATGCATTGAAAGAGCAAGGCGTGAAACTAGACGGATATAGCAGATCCAATACTCCTATTAAGGAAGCTGAGTCGATGACAAATGTTGTGGATTTAGTCTCAGTACCATTGATAGATATTGCAAAGAAAACCAATGAAAAAAGCGATAATGTATTTGCCGAAGCATTGCTTCATACCTTGGCAAAACAAAAAGCAGATTCGGAAACTTTTGGAGATTTTATGGAAGCTCATTTGGAAGGACTTGGTCTGGACATCGGATCATTTTCTATGTCAGATGGGAGCGGCTTGTCAACGAATAATCTAATATCATCAAAGTTGTTAGCTGATTTTCTTCGCTATTATGGCAAACAATTTGGATTAGAAAAAGCAACGAGTCTCTTACCAGTAGCAGGTAAAGAAGGGACAGTCAAATATTTTCTTCAAAAAAGAAGTTGTCAAGGAAGGGTATGGGCGAAAAGTGGATCGATGGGAGGTGTGCTTAGTTATAGCGGTTACATAAAAGCCAAATCTGGTAAATGGTTGTCTTTTGCAGTTATAGTCAACGGGTTTACAGTAAAACATAGACAGGTAAGAAAACACTTGGAAGACTTAATCGATAAGTTGTATCAAGAAAATTAACAACAATAATAATACGAGTAGCTGATGGAGATCAATTAGAAAAACACTAACTTTACAAACGAACGTCTTTACATTATGAACAATTTTATACAAGCCATTTTGGTACTTGCGTGCTGTCTCAGTATCTCTTCTTGTACCACACCCTCAATTCAAGAAAATAGGCCAGTCATCGATATAATTGATGAACTAGCATCTTTAGCTTACTCACCTCCTAATTCAAATTTTAGTCTTCACCGCCTATGCATGACTGAAGAATATACAGTGAATATCGATATTGATTTTATGAACTGTATTCAAAAAAATTCCAATGAATTACATGCAGATGTCTATGTTCGTAACGGTTTTTTGTATTTGCTATTGCGTAACCAACATGTAGTAGAAGTTGCGCACTATGAATATAGGGACATCGATGATTTCTGGGTATCAGTGGATTATCCAGATTATTCAATAGCTCAATGGCAACAAATACAGGTTGTCAGATTTAGCTATGCTTCCGTATTACCCTGCATTGATTCTGCAATACTTAAGTTACGTATTGGAACGTACTGCGAGGATACATCACCAAGCTTATTTATTAAGTAAACATGATACACCAAAATGAAAATAGTTTGACCGTTTCTTACATGATCTTTTATCTGTTCTGATCGTTGAAAATACTCGTGGATATCTGCATTCACTGCGTTTTTCGTCTTGACATCGGACAAAACTTCTACGTAATAAATCAGTCAAACCATTCTCCTTTTGATATAAATAGAGGGTATCCTGCCGATATGTTATAAAATAAGTCGAAGATGAATTACATTTATCATTGTGAATGCTGCGAGAAAGAATCATCTCTTAATTTTAGGTTTTAGTATTTGTTTGTGCTTGCTTTTTGCTTGTCAGGAGAAAGAAAAGCCTAGCGTAGACGAAAATCCCATCACCACAACCAAAGAAGTAGTAGATGTCACTGATGAAGTTCAACTCCCGATTACAGACAGCGATAAAGCGGATTCTGAACGAAACGATCCCCAAAATGCAAGTTGGAAAATTCCTCCAATAGTCTTTGAGAAAATGGGAGATCTAGAGGGGCAAACAGTCGCAGATATTGGTGCTGGTGTCGGATATCTTTCTTTTCTAATGATACTCAGGAAGGCGAGTGTCATAGCAATTGATACTGACCCTATGACTGTGGCTAATATGAATTTAGTTGCAATTTCGATTTTAGATCCGAAAGAGCAGCAACGTTTTGAAGCGAGAGTGACTCCAGAAGATAAAGCCAATTTGCAAGAGAATGAGGTTGACAGAGTCATGATCATGCATGTGGTTACTTTTCTGGGTAATCGACAGAAATACTTCAAAGATTTGCGGCAATCGTTGAAACCTGGAGGCGAGTTGATGATAATGGATTTCAAAATGAAAAAGCTGGATCCTATTTTTCCTGAAAAGAAGTTTCGCATATATCCCGACATCATCGAAGAGGATCTTTACAAAGCAGGCTATGAAAACATTGTTGTTGACGACACTAGTCTAGATGCTCAATACATCATCACAGCAACCAATCCCTTCTAAACAGTTATCTCCGCTATACTTCAAGCAATTGATTTCTCTCTGGTCCTATACTGATTAAAGGCACCGGTACTTCTAATTCTTTGGATAAATAGGAAATGTAATTTTGAAATGTTGAAGGGCTGTCAGCATAGCTGTTTACACCGTCGAGATTTCCCCAACCATCAATAGATGTATAACCCATTTCAAGACCAGGTATATCAAGATCGAATGGAATGTTTCTACTCTCCTCACCATTGATGATATATGTTTCAGCTGCTTTAAACGAGTCAAATTCATTAAGGACATCCATTTTGGTCACCACTAATTTGGTTACACCATTGATCATAATTGTATAACGAAGCTGTGGTAAATCGATCCAACCACATCTTCTAGGCCTGCCAGTTGTTGCTCCAAACTCCGAACCCACTTTGCGCAAAGTCTCTCCATCTTCATCGAACAATTCGCTTGGGAAAGGTCCCGACCCAACTCTTGTACAGTATGCCTTGGATATACCTATGACATCTCTGATTCGTTGAGGTGCTATACCCATTCCCGTACATACGCCTGCTGTGATTGTATTGGATGAGGTTACAAAAGGATAAGTACCAAAGTCCACATCCAACATAGATCCCTGTGCACCTTCTGCAAGTATTTTCTTGCCATCTTGCAAGGCTTCATGGAAGTAGTATTCAGCATCCACCTTTTTCAAAGAGCGAAGCGAATCAAGGCTTGCCATCCATTTTTCTTCTTCTGCAGCAAGATCAAAATCAATGGCTGGGTATTGGTCTGCTAATCTTAAATGCTTATCACGCAATAATTTGTACTTAGAATCAAAATCTTGCATCAAATTCCCAACGCGGATACCATTGCGTCCCGTCTTGTCCATATACGTAGGGCCAATTCCTCTCAGTGTAGAGCCAATTTTATTTTTCCCTTTAGCCGCTTCACTTGCTGCATCCAATAAGCGGTGTGTAGGTAGAATCAAATGTGCCTTATTCGACACCAACAAGCGACTTTTGACATCTACCCCCAAAGCTTCCAACCCTTGAATTTCCTTTTCAAGAGTTATCGGATCAATAACAACGCCATTGCCAATCACATTAATGATGCTCTCTCTAAAGACTCCCGAAGGAATGGTATGCAAAACAAATTTCTGGTCGTTGATGATGATGGTGTGGCCAGCATTTGGGCCTCCCTGAAATCTTGCAACAATATCGTATTGGTCTGCAAGGTAATCGACGATTTTTCCTTTTCCTTCATCTCCCCATTGGAGACCGAGAAGTACGTCTACTGCCATAAAATTAAATTAGACATATATGTAAAAGGCAAATGTATTGAATTCTAACGAGCATACACTATTGACTTGACATTTACTTACAAATAATAATACAACTCGACCTTTACGATATCAAAATTGAATCTCCGCCTAAATTGAGGTACATTTGAATGTCATGGGGTTTATACCAAAATGAAAATAGTTTGACCGTTACTTACTTGATCTTTTATCTGTTCTCATCGTTGAAAATACTCGTGAATACCTGTATTCACTGCGTTTTTCGTCTTGACAACAAACAAAACTTCTACGTAATGAATCAGTCAAACCATTCTCCTTTTGGTATCCCTAATGTATTGGATTATGTTCACATTAAGAATTTGAATTGAGTTATGCCATTAACAGCTGTTGCCATATCTGATGAAGAGAGAAAGGAGATTCGCACTGCATTCAATAAGATGTTAAAACCTTTAAAGCCTAAACTTAAAGGGAATGACTTAGAGTTGTTGAATAAGGCTTATGAAATGGCAGTAAATGGCCACAAATTTCAGCGTCGCAAATCTGGTGAACCTTATATTTTTCACCCCATAGAAGTAGCGAGAATTTGTCATGAAGAAATAGGACTTGGACCTACGGCCGTTATTTGTGCTATTCTTCATGATGTTGTAGAGGATACCGAATACACACAAAAAGACATTGCAGACAACTTCAATGAAAAAATAAGTTTGATCGTTGATGGTCTGACCAAATTGGATGGTCTATACAACGACTCAGATTCTCCTCAAGCCGAAAATTTAAAAAAGGTATTGAGTACACTTGTCTATGATGTCCGAGTGGTACTTATAAAAATGGCTGATCGATTGCACAATATGCGTACCATTGGTCCAATGCCGATTCATAAACAATTAAAAATAGCTGCTGAAACTAAATACATTTATTCTCCTCTAGCCCATCGTCTAGGTCTATATCAAATTCGTACTGAATACGAAGACATTTGTATGAAAATTACAAATCGGGAAAGATACAACGACATCGCAAAAAAGATTACAGACACGCAATCAGAGAGGGATGAATACATAAAGGAATTCATCAAGCCAATAAAGAAACAGTTAAAGAAAGATGGAACGACATTCAAAGTAGCTGGTAGACCTAAAAGTATTTCTTCGATTTGGAATAAAATCAAAAATAAGAATGTCTCTTTTGAAGAGATTTATGATCTGTTTGCCGTCCGTATAATTATCGATGTGCCACCAGAAGAAGAGAAGCAAGCCTGTTGGAAAGTTTATAGCTTAATTACAGATGTCTATTCTCCGATTCCAGAGAGATTGAAGGATTGGGTGACAACACCCAAAAGCAATGGCTACGAATCTTTGCACACCACAGTCGTTGGACCAGAAGGGAAGTTTGTGGAAGTACAAATCCGGACTGAGCGCATGAATGAGATTGCAGAGAAAGGTTTTGCTGCTCATTGGAAGTACAAGAATGTCAAGAATGTTAAAGATGTATATGCTAATTGGCTAGATAATGTCCGCGATATATTAGAGGCTCCACACGATAATGCCATTGAGTTTATCGATGATTTTAAAAGTAATCTCTTCAAAGAAGAAGTGTATGTATTTACACCTGCAGGAGATATGAAAATATTGCCTAAAGGTGCTTCAGCTTTGGATTTTGCTTTTCACATTCATACGGATATCGGGTATAAAGCCACAGCTATAAAAGTGAACAATAAACTGGTGCCAATGGGGCACGTATTGGAAAATGGTGATCAAGTCAGTGTCAAAACACATAAGAACCAGAAACCAAAAGAGAACTGGCTGAATTTAGTGACAACAGGAAAGGCAAAAAATAAAATCCGTTCTTCGATGAAGGAAGAGCGTCGAAAAATCGGAGAACTTGGTAAGGAAGATCTGCAACGTAAGTTGAAAAATATGAAAGCAGATTTCGAAGAAAACATAGAAATGTTGGTCAATCATTTTGGCTTCACCAACAGACCAGATTTATACTATGCTATTGCAGAAGAACAATTAAAGCTAACGGAGTTAAAGAAATTCGATGTTGTCGCTAAGAAATTAGTTAAAAAAGAAGTAGAAGAAGAAACTGAGAAAGCGGTGCAAGACGAAGCACCAAAAACAAGACCAGGTAGATTTAGCAAGAACGATCATAAAGACATGATTTATGTCAATGGCGAACCTGCATCTATGTATTCGTTTAGTTTGGCACAATGCTGCACGCCAGTGAGAGGGGATAATATTTTTGGGTTCCTTACACTAAATACAGGTTTGAAAATTCATAGAACCGACTGCCCCAATGCCACCAATATGATTGCCAATTATGGCTATCGAACGTTAAAAGCAGAATGGGGAGGCAAGGGAAGTTCCGACTTTATGATTAGGCTTTCTATAGAAGGTGTTGATTCTGGCGTTGGTGTCATTTCTGCAATTAGTGAAGTTATCTCGAGTAAAATGGGATTAAACATGCGTGCGTTTAATATTGAGGGTGAAGAGGGCGTATTTAAGGCAGTAGTAAAAGTTGCAGTTAAGAACAAAGATCAAATGAAGTTGTTGATTAAAAGTCTGAAGACGATTGACGGCATTAGTACTGTGGACAGGATAGACGATTAAGCCAATTTAAATCTGTACATTCAATCTCTAATTCTAATATAATTAAAAAGTAAACGAACAAAGTGTGGAAACAAAAGGTGCTCATTTAGAAGAAATATTGAAAGAAGTAAATGAAATGTTTACGTCTTACCTTGAGGACAATCAATTGAGAAAGACTCCTGAACGATACGCCATTCTTGAAGAGATTTATAAACGAACTGATCACTTTGATGCAGAGGCTTTATATATCCACATGAAAACCATGAACTACCGGGTAAGTCGCGCAACCGTTTACAACACACTTGAATTACTGGTGGCATGTGATCTGGTCAAAAGACATCAATTTGGAAAAAACCTTACTCACTTCGAGAAATCTCATGGTTGTAAACAACACGATCATTTGATTTGTATGGATTGTGGTAAAGTCGTAGAATTTTGTGACCCGAGAATTCAACAAATAAAAAATATCATGGGTGACCTACTAAAATACGAGATCGTTGACCATTCCTTAAATATGTATGGCAAATGTGACGGTGCTTGTGAAAAATCAAAGAACAAAAAGATCAATCAACATTAAGCTAACATCTATGACCTCAATCAGTATTGCTCCTAATACTGTAAGTTAGGGAATTCCCAAAGCCAAATCTAGCTAAGTTCCTATTCCTATCTCAGCTTATTTGAATATCAATGATAAAGAAAAAGATCAGCTGATTTTAAAAGTTTGCTCAAAGAAGTGTAAAAACTAAAACATGCTGGACTTCTTTGTCTTTCTGACAATGACAACAAAGAGCATTACGTAGTGTTTTCGATTCCCACTTGTAGACTAACTGTAGTTGAACAATAGAATAAAAGAGAACACCTTTGAAAATATTTCTTCATCTTTTTTTACTGCATAGTTTTCCTTTATTGCTGCTTCATTCATTGAATGGATTAATTAATTATTAATGTGATTTCACGTAAATCCATCTGGCACCTGCATTTGATTTTTTAACCAAATTTTTTCGTATGGAATTTTCATCATCCCTTGGTGATTGTAGACTTGGTCTCGATTATAGCAGATCAGGAGTTCATCTTTATTTACAAAGAAATGTTAATTGGCAACTAAGTTATGCTTCATGTTGTCCCATTTTTTCACTTAAAAATTGTTGTCAATTATGAAGTATAACAACAAATTAAAACAGCAGATTTATCAAATTATACCATGCCTATTAAGTTTGGGTTTGGTATTTACTATTAGTGATAATATTAATGCAGCAACTGAAGCCCCAAATATTCCGTCTTCTACTCTTGAAACTATTTCAGAGTGTGATGAAATTGGGAGTTCAGCTTCTCTGGAATCAATATACCATGACAACTTTTACAAAACCCTTTCTAAGAAATGGTCCAATTCTATCGCTAAGGATGGCTATATAGATATAGATGATCCTGCGAACCCAGCATATGAAAGTATTTTAATGTCAGACAAAGATAATGATGGGGTTTTAGATGAAGATGACTTGGATTCAGACAATGATGGGATTTTGGATGATAATGAAAGGAACTGTATTATCTCGGAAACATTTGAAGGAACGCCAGCAGAAGATAGTTCAGTTCAGGGACACTATCTATCTAATTTCTATCAGGTCAATGGCAGTCCTGCTAATTTAGAACCAATACGGTCTCCTGATTTTGTAACAGAGGGAGACATTGCACCTGGTAATACATGGTTTGCCCCGGTAGAAGGTGGTGCTTTTTTAGCATTACAAGCGACCAACAACACGGCTACTTTTGGTAACTCAAATAATGGACCTAATGATGGAGTTTTTATTACCTATACTGCTGCGGAGCTTAGTGCATTAGGACTGGTTATTGGCGATGATGTAGACTTTTCTTTTCTATATGCTCCAGGTCATAATTATGATGGTGACGCACGAGATGCGGATGCCGATACAGAATTGAAGGTTTGGTACGGAAGTACAGGAAGTGGATTCTCATTACCTACTCCTGCGGCCTCATTACCTATCGCAAGCACACCACCTAACAATGTTCTTATTCCAGGTGCATGGACTCCAGTTAGTAGTGCAGGTATAGATGTGATGGACGTTAATGATTGGCAAAGCTTTCAAACTACTTTCGCCTATGATGGAGGAGATCTTTTGATCGCACTATTATCTGGTACTGGTGCAATAGCAGGAGTGGAAAATGTATATTTGGATGCACTAAAAATTTGCATCAATGTAGATACAGATGGCGATGGTATAGTTGATGCCTTGGATTTGGATAGTGACAATGATGGTATACCGGATGCAATAGAAGCATGTGGAGATATTAGCTTAACATTAGAGGATTGCACACTAGACAGTAATGGAGACGGTACATATGATATAAACCCAGTGACAGGTAATAGCACTGGCGTAATAACTGGAGCAGCATCATGTGATCCAAGTCCTGCGGATACAGATGCAGATGGTATTCCAGATTTTTTGGATTTAGATAGTGATGGAGATGGCTGTCCAGATAGCGTAGAGGCAGGTACGGATGGCTCAGGTACAAGCGATGATAATTTTGTAGCATCACCAGTAGATGAATGTGGCTTATTAACAACAGGCATTAGTGGTGCTTGTCCTGTGCCTGGTGATGCAACTTGGACAGATTCGTCTGTACTGGCATGTATCGAAACGTGCGAAGATGTTGTGGATGCTGGCTTGGATATTTGTACAATCATCGCTGATGATCCAGATAGCCCGATAGCGAGCTTGGATTGTGATGGCGGAGGAGTGGACAATGCCACAGAATGTGCGAATGGAGAAGACCCTTCTGATCCTTCCGATGATTGTTCAGCAGCGATAGATGCTGGATTGAATATATGTGGCATCATAGCAGCAGATCCATTGAGTCCATTATCAACAGCAGATTGTGATGGAGGAGGTGTAGATAATGCGACAGAGTGTACGAATGGAGATGATCCTGCAGATGCTACGGATGATTACGATTGTGCGCAAGCCGTACAAGATGTCCTTGATATCTGTGCTTACATAGCAGCGAACCCAACATCAGAAATCGCAACATTAGATTGTGATGGTGGTGGCGTAGATAACGCAACAGAGTGTGCAGCAGGAGATGATCCTACAGATCCAGCTGATGATTTCGATTGTGATAATATTGCAGCAGCAGGCGTGGACATTTGCGGATACATCGCAGCGAATCCAACTGCAGCAATAGCGACATTAGATTGTGATATGGGTGGTGTCGATAACGCCACAGAATGCGCCAATGGAGACGATCCTACAGATCCAGCTGATGATTACGATTGTGCGCAAGCCGTACAAGATGGATTGGATATCTGTGCATACATAACAGCGAACCCAACATCAGAAATCGCAACATTAGATTGTGATGGTGGTGGCGTAGATAATGCGACAGAGTGTGATGCAGGAGATGATCCTACTGACCCAGCAGATGATTATGATTGTGCAAGTATCGTAGCAGCTGGCGTAGACATCTGTAGTTATATCGCAGCGAATCCAGGCTCAGATATGGCAAGCCTAGATTGCGATAACGGTGGTGTAGACAACCAAACAGAATGTGCAAACGGAGATGATCCGACAGATCCAGCCGACGATGCAGACTGTGCCACAGCGATTGCCAATGGCGATGATATCTGTGCAATCATTGCAGCCAACCCAACATCAGTCTTAGCAACAGCAGACTGTGA